>JAITTF010000132.1 GCA_031287215.1 Bacteroidales bacterium | reverse complement strand
ATGCAACGGAGCCATTAAAAAATAGCGTTTACCTTCACCATATTTTTTCTTAGTATATTTGAAATAATATCTTTGGATAATGACCGAAATAGTTTCTATAAAGAAGACACCACAGAGTATTGGGATTAGAAACTCCTTACGAATAATGACACAGAGCACCGCAATAATACCTCCGATCGCCAAACTGCCGGTATCTCCCATAAAGATTTTAGCCGGAAAACAATTCCACCAATAAAAGCCAATACACGCTCCTATAAAAGCAGCCGCATAGACCACAATTTCACTGATATTGGGAATAAACATAATGTTGAGGTAATCAGAAAAGACCACGTTGCCGGAAACATACGCCAGAATTGCGATGCCAACCGCAACAAAGGCAGAAACACCGGAAGTAAGACCATCTAAACCATCGGTAAGATTAGCACCATTAGAAACTGCCGCAATGATAAAAGTAATAATTAAAATGTAAAAAATCGCAGACCATTTGCCAGATTTGTCTCCCATCCATTGGGTTATCCAGCTATAATCAAACTCATTGTCTTTTACAAAAGGGATGGTAGTGATGGTCGATTTTTTGGCATCAATATCATGATAAGAGATGGTAGTTTTTGCCTCTTTATCTAATGAGAGAACATTTTCAGAGATAATTTGCTGATTATGGGCACTGTTTTTTTCTTTAATCACCACATCAGAATCAAAATACATGATACTTCCTACTACAATACCCAGTAGAATCTGACCTATTAACTTTGTTTTTCCAGGCAAACCCTCTTTATTTTTCTTAAAAACCTTAATATAATCATCTGCAAAGCCGAGAGCTCCTAACCATAAGGTTGTAAATATCATTAACATAATATAAATATTGGTTAGTTTTGTAAACAACAAAACCGGAATCAATATGGAAGCTATAATGAGAATGCCGCCCATAGTGGGAGTGCCTTTTTTCTCTATTTGTCCCTGTAAACCAAGTTCTCTGATCTCTTCACCAATCTGTTTTTTTCGCAAAAATTTGATCAGTGATTTACCCAATAATAATGAAATTATTAAAGAAACGATGATCGCCGCAGCAGCTCTGACCGAGATATAGTTCAACAATCCGGCACCGGGAGTGTCGAAATTTTTATATAACCATTCTGACAGATAGTACAACATATTATTTTATTATTTAGTGGGTTTCTTCATTTTCAAAAAAATCGGATACTATTTTTCTATCATCAAAAGGGTATTTTATCCCTTTAATTTCCTGATAATTTTCATGTCCTTTACCTGCAATTAATAGAATGCCGTTTTTGGGTAGCAGCATTGTAGCCGTTTTGATGGCGTCTTTTCTGTTTTCTATGACCAGTACATTTTTCTTCAAATGCTGGGGCACTCCTTTTTCCATATCGGCAAGGATCTGACTGGGGTCTTCGCTGCGCGGATTATCGGAAGTTAAAATTACTTTATTGCTATATCGGCAAACCATGTCAGCCATAATGGGTCTTTTAGAATGATCCCGGTCGCCACCACAACCTACTACAGTAATGACTTCAAAGTTCTGTTGCACAATATCACGAATAGTAACCAATACATTTTGCAAAGCGTCAGGAGTATGGGCATAATCCACAATAGCTTGTCGATTTTCAGAGCCTTTGATACACTGAAAACGACCAGCGGCACTCTCTAATTCGCTCATCTTCACTAAAACCTCCTCCTGAGAAAGTCCTAGCAAAGAAGCAGTTCCGAATATTGCCAACAGATTATAGGCATTAAATTTGCCTGCCAATTTGAACCATGTTTCACGATTGTTGATCGTCATCAGCATCCCTTCAAAGCTATTTTCCAATACTTTACCTTTAAAATCAGCAAGATTGATGAGACTATAAGTAAAAACCGTAGCTTTACTGTTTTGAACCATCACTAAGCCGTTTTTATCATCAATATTAGTTAAGGCAAAAGATTTTTTAGGCAATTTATCAAAAAACAGTTTTTTAGCCTTAATATATTCTGCAAAAGTTTTATGAAAATCTAAATGGTCATGGGTAATATTACTAAAAACAGCTCCAGTAAAAGAGAGTCCCTCTGTGCGATGTTGGCAAATGGCATGTGAACTGACCTCCATGAAGGCATATTCACAATCGGCATCCACCATCTGTTTAAGCAATTTATTGATTGCTACAGCGTCAGGAGTAGTGTGGGTAGCGGGGATAATCTCTTCATTGATTTTATTTTCTATGGTGGAAAGCAGTCCTGTTTTAAAGCCCATGTTCAAAAAAAGCCGATAGAGCAACGTAACGGTAGTCGTTTTGCCATTTGTACCGGTAATGCCCACCAATTTTAATTTTGAAGAAGGATAATCGTAAAAAGCTGAAACTAAACGTCCTAAAGCAATAGAGCTGTCAGCAACTTTGATATAAACAACCTCAGGATGAAGATTTTCCGGTAATTTTTCACAGACAATAAACCCTGCGCCATGCGCAATAGCTTGTTCAATAAAATCATGTCCGTCCGAAAGAGTTCCTTTTTGAGCAACGTACAGCGCAACACCTTCCTGATCGCAACGCGTAACTTTGCGAGAATCAAATTCAATAGCAGAGACAAGTTTGTTAGGCTCGCCGAAGCGTTCGTACTTTTTGAGATTAAGAAGAAGTTGTTCTATATTTTTCATGAAATTAATTCAGTGTTATGGTTACCGTTTTCTTATCTTTTTGGAGTTCCTGTTTTTTCACTCTTCCTTTTCCCTGAATCACCACTTTATAACCGGCTTTTGTAAGTTCGTGAATGGCATCTGAAGCGATCATATTGATTACATTCGGTACATGGTCTTTATTGAGTGCCGGATCATAACCTTTTATGTTTTTTTCATCTTTAAAAAAGTAAGGATTTTTAATATTATCCTGTTTTATATCATAGCTGAGAGCTTTAAAAATATTTTTAGCATCATAAGCAGAGGTTACTGAAAAAGAGAGTGGTGGCAATACTTCAGGGATTTTAATATTTGGCAGGATTTCATAGTTTACAAGGTTAAGGATTTTCTCGGCAATTTTCACAAACATGTTGGTAGCAATATAACTTTGTACACCCTTCACATTATAAATATAGATTAAACAGGTATATTTAGGATTTTCGTAAGGGAAAAAGCCACAAAAAGAGACATTATTTCTACTAAAATCGTATTCTTTTGCAATTGCATTCCAATAGTCGCGGGTACCGGTTTTGCCGGCGAAACGAAAATGGGGAGATTTATATTTTCTTGCTGAACCATGTTCGCCTTCTACTACGGCTAATAGGTATTTTTTTGCTTTTTCAATATTAGCAGGAGAAGATATCTGAGGATCTATGACTTCCGTTTGGTATCGAATGACAGGCTCTTGTAGTCTTGTAATAGATTTTACAAACATAGGTTTGACCATTTTTCCACCGTTAGCTACAGCATTAAAATAGGTAAGTGTAATAACCGGAGCAATAGCGATCCCCGTACCAAAACAGTTGGTGTAAAAAGTAAAAAAATCTGAGTTTTTGGGATATAACTGAGGCGTAGCCACTCGTCCCAATTGTGTCTTAAAAGTATCTGTAATGTGCAATTGAGAGAGTATGGAGAGAAAGTCTTTTCGTTTTTTATAAGCATCAAAAACCATTGAAGCGATACCCACATTGGAAGAGCGTGAAATCACCTCAATAGGCAATACATATTCTTCCGGTTTAGGATTCTGTCTGTCATCGATTGAAACGTCCTTTTGTCCTTGAAATCTATGTTGTCCAACAGGATATTTTGTAGTATTGTCGTTAGGTTTTTTTTCTAAATAGGCTAATAAAGAGGCTAATTTAAAAGTTGACCCCGGTTCAACAATTTGTCTCATCAAATAGTTAGTTGCACTTTCATTGTAATCTTCAATATATTTATTGTAAGCAATATTGCTAACGGCTTTAATTTCGCCGGTAGTCGTTTCCATCACTACGGCACAACCCCATTCACCACCATGCGTTTTGAGGGTTTGCATGAGTTCTTTATGCACAATGACTTGGATGTCTCTGTTTAAAGTAGTATGAACATTAGCACCATCTATAGCCGGGACACTATTTTTTAACGGAATCTTAACATGATTATATTCCAAAACTTTTTCAACTCCTTTTTGCCCTTCGAGGTACTCATTATATTCTCCTTCTAAGCCGACGTAAGTAACACCATTTAACTTAACACCTATCGTTCTTTTTCCAATTTCTCCCAGCAGGTGAATTCTAATGGATGTTGGTTTGAAATTTAATCCTGAAACTTGTATTTTCTGAGCAAAAAACTTGTTTTGTTTTAATTTTGCTGTATCTTCAATGGTAACCCATCTTTTATCATCCGCTTTTACGGATCTCACAATAGGGAAAGCCTTTGTAGTACTTTTCAAACTTTTGGCTACTTGATTTTCATAATAGACTAAATCGTAACTAAATTTGTCTTTAAAAACGGTATAGAATTGGGTAGCAACATCATTAATCAAACGGTCTAAACTATCCTTATCAGTTTGACATATATGATAAGGACTGCTTTTTTGCTTATCAGCGGTTGTATTAAAAGTTTTTCCATCTAAATAGATGTCAAAAATCACATTGTCAGCAGCTAAAGGTCTGTCAAGGTCGTCATAAATATCTCCTCTTCTAGCATCGTAAAAATTTTCCTTAATACGACAATTGCAATTCGTGTCCAATAGTAGCGGGTTGTCTTGCCAATCAGGCACTGTTTCATCTAAACACTTAGACGTATCCAATCCTGAAAAAAAAGTAGCATCTTTAACTACTAACATAATGATTCGGGTAATACAAGCTACCCCTAATAAGAACAATAGTGTATAAACCACTACTATTCTGCTATTTGACCTAATTGTTTTTTCTTCCGACATGGCTAACTGTTTTATTTATTCTCTTACTGAAATTTTATAAATAGTTTTATTGTTTTGAATAAAACCCTGTTCTTTAATCATTTGCATCAAAGTGCTGTCGGTATCAAAATACATATAAGCACTACTATTTTTTATTTTAAGATTCAAAGTTTTGTATTCTCTATCCTTATCGGCGATGGTTTTATTTTTTTTAGAAATTAATTTATCATTATAAACCAATATAGCCCCAAGAATAAAAAGCAATAGAAGGTAGGGATACCATTGCACAACGGCTTTGGAGACCAAAATATCACCGCCTAAAATTTTCCAGAAGTACCCTTTGGTCTTCTTTTTGTCGGTATTTTCCTGTTGTTGATGAATTGTTTTCATGGGTTACTATTTTTTTTCTACTACTCTAAGTTTGGCACTTCTGGCACGTGAATTACTATTGATCTCTTCTTCATTGGGAAGAATTATTTTTTTTGAAATCACCGTAAAAGGGGTAAGTGGATTGCCATAAAAATCCTTTTCAATGACTCCTTCAAAGTTTCCTGATTTCATAAATTTTTTCACTAAACGGTCTTCTAAAGAGTGATAAGAGATGACCACTAATTTACCGCCGGGATTCAGAGCTTCTGTAGTTTGTTGTAAAAAGAGTTTTAGGGCTTCAATTTCTCCGTTTACTTCAATACGAAGGGCTTGAAAGAGCTGTGAGAGTAATTTATTGGTTTTATGGGGTAAAAATAGTGGAGATACGATATTGGTAAGGTCTGTAGTAGTGAGAATCATCTTATTGATTCGTTCTTTGGTAATAGCTCTTGCTATTCGCCGTGCTTCCGACAGTTCTCCATATTCATAAAAAATGGACATCAACCGTTCTTCGGAGTAGCTATTAACCACATCAACGGCAGAAATACCCTTTGAATAGTTCATTCTCATGTCTAAGGCACCCTCAAAGCGGTAAGAAAAACCTCTTTCAGGGGTGTCAAACTGGTATGAAGAGACCCCTAAATCTGCCAAAATACCATCCACAGGATAAGCCATGCAATACTTTAGAAATTTAGTAAGGTAACAAAAATTGTGTTCAAAAAACTGAAAACGATCATCTTCAATGGCGTTTTTAAGACTGTCGGGGTCTTGGTCAAAAGCAATTAACCTTCCGTTGGCATCTAAACGCCTTAATATTTCGCGAGAATGTCCGCCGCCACCAAAAGTAACATCAACGTAAGTTCCTGATGGATTTGCCACTAGAAAGTCAACCGAAGTAGAAAGCAGTACGGGGAGGTGATAGGCTTTATTCATGGGGCTGTTGATTGTCTGTATTAAATTTACCACTGTGAATTGCTTCATTAAGTTTGTCTAAAACAGCCGGATCAACCCCAAATTCTT
>JAITTF010000111.1 GCA_031287215.1 Bacteroidales bacterium | reverse complement strand
TCTACAGATATTCTATAATAATCACTGCCACTGTATATAACATCTTTACGTTTCGCATCGTTTGAAGATATATTTCGTCCAAAACCACCATAACGAGTGTTAAGAGTATCTGCTGTTCTGCCATTAATACTAATATACGTTGTTTGCTTAAACTTATCCTGACGTGTTTGGATAATACTGTCGTTCCATGCATAAAAATATGGTACAGAATCTTGATATACCAATTCTTGCGGAATAGTTTGCTGTGCATAACCCGTTAGGCTGCTTACAAATAGCACTATAAAAATAAATTGTTTTTTCATAATATGTAATTTAATTAAATTAAAAGTCCATTTTTAAAAAACCTAAGAACAAAAATGGTTCTGCATTTTTTCGAAAATCATTGTCTATTCCTTTATATCCAACATTTCCCCCCGCACCAATAAATAAATTCTTATCTGCTCCTGCTGGTTTAGGAGTATTATCATTGGGATACCTTGTGTCACCACTATATCTTTTTTGATATGTCTTTCCTGATGTGTTTTTATTGGGAAAACAGGTTTCAATATGACCTGATTGCCCATCTTCGGACTTAGAATAGAACACCAAAAAACCTTTATCTACATAATTGCTCCAAATATTATTTTCATTTTCCTCTTTGATGTCTTTTAAACTAATATAATCAAAATTATTAGTAAAAAATTTAAATAATGCATTGGCTGTTTTATTCGCATCCCAAAGTTCTTTGTCATTATATATTTCTTTTGACAGTTGACGCGCAAATTGATTGCACCATGTTGGTTGACATTCTGTGAAACTTACCCATTGGGATATTCCATTTATTTCGTCAACTTGGTCACCAGACGTAAACATACCTTTTTTATAAACAACACGATATTGTTGGTCACAATAAAACAAGTCATCACTAAAAATTAGCACTTGAGTCCATATTTTATTAATTTTTCCTCGTTCCCATCTTAAAAAAGTATAAGGATTTTCAATAATTTTGTCAATCTGTTTTTGAGAATTAAGTATTAAAGCAGCATTATTTTTTGCATATACATAGTTTTCTTTAGTAAAACCTGTTTCTATATATTTCTTGTAAGAGTAAGGATATATATTGCTGCTGTTTACATATATATTATCTATTGTTATAGGCGAATATAGCCTAATATCATTGATGTTTGCGACTACTAAATTTTTCTGAGTCAACACAGCCGATAAGGTCGCGTTATTATTTGAAAAATCGTTAGGGTCTCCTACTGTTGATATAACATTAAAATTACCATTTGAAACATAAGCATAAAAGTTACAAAAATCATATGGAAGGATTGTTTGGGTTGCTTCACTTTCTAATGTATAATAAGGATAAGAACCAAAAGAATATCCTTTATAGTATTTTCGTTCTTGAATCAACCTATCTGCAATTTCCTGCATTTTATTGATAAAACTTCTGTCATACGCATTTTTAACAGCATTTATTCCTTTATATACTGCTTTTATAGGGTCTGCCTCAGGCTTTAATATTTGATTGTTAATGTATTCAATAACAACATCTGGCAATTGTCCATCAGATATTTTTTGTGTAACAACAAATTCTTTAAATACATACTGCTCGTTTTGCTTTTCAAAAAAGAACAATATTCTGTCTTCGTTATTATATTTATTTTTCCACACTGCTAAATAATCATGATGACCTCGTCCAATTTGGCTGTCAAAAACCAAACGATTTATTAATTTATCCGAGTCATAAAAAGCAACTTGTATAATAATATTAACATTTTTATACTCATCCGGATAATTTGCAATTACGGCATCCAATTTGTTTTTCAACGTTTTAAGATTGCCCGATTGTATCTGTTCCTCATAACGTTTCAAATCAGCCGCGTTGTCTGATTGCACAACAATATACTGCCCGAGTAATAAATTTGCAGACAGCAACATTAAAAATACTATATATAGCAACCTATTCATCTGCTGATATTTTTTTTATAGTTATTCCTTTAATTATTGATATATACAACTCCTCGATGTCTTCTTTGGAAACAGGCAGTATTTCCTGCATTTCTGAAATTACCGATTCCCTAAAAGCAACATCGGTTATAGTATATTTCCCCGTTTCATTTTTTGATATCACACTATTGATTTTGTTGATTAATTTATCAAAATTTCCATCATACCGCTCTATCAACACATCTGTCTCGTATAACTGATGTATTAAATTGAATAATTTAATATTTGTTGGATGATAATCAGAGGTTTTTTCTAATAATTTAGACATTCCTCTCGCTACATACTCATTGTTTATTCCTTTAATGAAAAATGGGTCAAATCTTAATTTCTCTATTTCCTCATCAATAGAATTAACTATATTATTAAAGGTTTTTTCTAAATCCAATAATTCAAGTAAGGTTGCTATTATATGCTGTTCAATATCAATATCCACAAATACAATAAATATAACTGAATTATACTTTTCACTCTTTTTTGCACTAACAGTAAGGTCTGTATTATACACCTCCATATTCAAAGATAAAAAGTCAACAGTTTTTGTTTCTTCATCGTTTACAGTCCAGTCTATATTAACAGATTTCCATTCTTTATTTGATAATTCTTTGGCTTCCAACTTTATTTCCCTATCGAATCCTTTGAAAATATAAATAGTATCTATCTGTTTACATTCAGTATCTTTACAGAAAATAGAAAATTCTTTTGCTGATACTATTTCTCCTTCTTCCTCAACCTTTACTACAACAACTTTTACCTTTTCATTTCCATCTTCGTCAATATATGTTTCCTCATTTATTTCATAAACATTTCCATTCGCATCTTTTATTTTTACAGGAAATACAACTTTTCCATCTTCATTTTTCGACAAATTCACCTCGTGAGGAGTGCCCGAAGTATCGTAAATAACAAGTATTCCTGTAGAATCATTGTACTCAAAATTAGGGTTTTCGGGTATTGCAAAATCAACAGTAACATCTACTCTTGTTATTCCGCTGCGCGTATTGTCTCTGCCGCCTTCGCCCGGCTGGCTTAGATTTGCCACATTCTTCCAATTCTGATTATACTTAAAGTCAACTGTGCCTTCTATTGCTATTTTGTCGCTGTTTATCGTCAAATCCTTAAACTCTACGCCAAAGCGTGCGTTCAGTATCCAACCTACGGGAATCCAGCCTTCGCCTGTAAATACGCCGTTGCTGCCGCTTTTTACTTCTGTTACCGTTACCGGAAAATCGGCGGCTCTGAACACGTCGCCAACCTTCAGTTCCTGCAACGGCTCTTTGTTGCTAAAATCTATTTCGGGCAATATGCCGCAATTCGCCAGACGTGCGCTGTCGGTTTCGGGCATAGTAAATTCATATACGTGTCCGTAAACATATTCGCCTTTGGAGCAAAGCGCACCTACGCGATACTGATATGTTGCGCCAAGTTGAAGCGAATAAAA
>JAITTF010000058.1 GCA_031287215.1 Bacteroidales bacterium | reverse complement strand
CAGGAGGCGATGGGTTGTAAGTCCATCCGGTACCTGGCTGACAATAATATTGTGCCATCATATTGGTACTTGCAAACAGCGTAAAAAACGCTGTTGCTAATAAAAGCAAACTGAATGCTTTTATTCTTTCGCTTGTGCTCTTATGTTGTTTTCTGTGAGCAGGCGAATATTTATTATTAAGTTCTTTCATAAGAACCTCCTGTTTATTATTTTTTTAATATTTTATGCTTAATATATTTGTCATATTATTACTTTTGAATTATTTTTTGGGCGTATTCATAAAAATCTCTACATAAATTCAATTTCGTTACATTTTTACACTGAAAAATACGCATTTATTTTTAATTCACCAAATAAATTTAAAGTTTTTTGTAAAATGTTAATAATTTTTTTCATAGCATACGCAAAATGATATTTAAGTTTTTCCTATCCAAATACTCCTGCTTCTTCCGAGAGCCGTTTTTCTGCAATGTTGCAGTAATCGGGGTTAATTTCAAATCCGATGTAATTCATACCAAGCCCTCGTGCAACGATGGCAGTAGTGCCAGAGCCAATAAAAGGGTCAAGCACAAGCCCATCAACGGGACAACCCGCTTTTAGCATTCGCAGAACTAATTTTTTTGGGATACGAGGCATAATGTTTGGCAGTCATATTTTCGCCTGTAAGCGACCAAGTAGTCGGCATATTGCGTCCTCCACACTTATACCAATCATGCTCTCCTGCACTAATAACTCCTATTTCCTGCAACTTACAGGCATTTCGCTTTATAATCGGCTTGGTTTTATACGGCTCTAATTGTTGCTCAAAATAGTAGTTTGTGGGGGCTTTTGTGAAGAATAGTATCGGCTCAAAGTCCACACTAAACCTATCTTTTATACTTTGTGGCATAGGATTAACTTTGTGCCAAATTATGATATTTCGCAGACACCATCCACGCTCACACATTGCTATTGCAAACTTATAAGGTAAAAGCAATAAACTTTTGCGTGAGAACTTTTTGTTTAGTGTCTTATTATTGCGAAAATAATCGTTTGCTTGATGATTATAGGCATCTCCGAGATTAATAAAACAAGTTCCAGTATCTTTTAACTTAATTTTTAGCAAATCAAACAAAGAAACTAAATTAGTTATGTAATCTTCACTTAAACTTTCCTGTCCTAACTGCTCGGGGTGGTTATAATCCCTTAATTGCCAATAAGGTGGCGATGTAATTATGCTATCCAGCGAATTATCATCAATTAATGCTCCGCAATTAAAAGCATTTGCATTTGACGGAATTGATAATCCTTCAATGATTTCAATATTTTCTGATACTTTTTTTCAAAAATATAAAATAAAAAAAGGAACTGTATTGATAACAAAGGAAGATTATTTAGAAGGCAATATTGTGTTGATTTGTGTAAAATCAAAATACTATATTACAAAATTTAGTAATGATAATTTTATAGATTGTAAAGATAAAAATATTTCTTTTACACTCAAGAACGAGGATATTGTAGTGGTGGGTTCTGTTTTTTCAAAAATAGAGAGGTTTTAATAAAACTCCCCAGAAATTAGATAATTTCTGGGGAGCTTGATGTGATATGGATAGGTTAATTTTCGTAAAACGTTACTTTCATTCTGATTTTATATTTACCTTGCGATAATTCATAGGTAATTGGTGTTCCAAATGTCATATTTTTTATTTCATTTGCAGACCAAGTTTTTGTTCCATTGCCGGAAGTTCCAGTAATCATTTGGGTATATCCAATCGCATCATCATCTTTAATGTCTGTATGTAGATAAAGGGTTGGAGTAATAGACAAATCAATAGTTCCTATGTCTTTATCTATTGTAGCATATTGACCATCCATCATCTTTAATTTGCTACTTTCATAAGTTTGAATATGTGATGTTCCACTTAGTGCTGTTGTAGAGGTTTGACTACCATTAACCCAAATATCCCAATATGCTTCTAAATTCATACTTGAGGCGCCCGCTAACAACGTAAATCCATCAATATGTAATTTAACTTTGTTGGATGCTTCTTTCCAATTCGTCTCAGTGTATTCAGTCGCACATCCAACTTTTGCCAAACTATTGCCGTACAAATAATTAACTTTATAAGAAATCGGCTGACCTGCATTGTTAGCACTATAAGTGGCGCCTGATTGAATGTAGTCAATAATATCGTTAATATTTCTGCTACTAACCGCTATTACTGCCTTTTCATTGTTCCCACCATAAATTTGTGCTTCAAATGAATAACTTGCATCAAATTTTGATGAACTTGGTTTGTATGTTCCGCCAACTCCCAAACTACCAATATTCAGCCCTGCTGAAATATCGGATTTCATTGAATCTATACTTTTTGTTGATGTAATTTTTACAATTACAATTCTACCATAATCTACTTCTGTAACAACACAAAGGGGATTATTTTTGTTCGTTCTCTTTGCTAACTTGTTCAAATCGTTGTTTTCTGCAAAGTAACCACTTGCAGAACTTTTAGGACCAATTGAAATCGTATAATAAACTTGTCGGAAATATAGTAACATAGAGGTTTTGTCTATACTACTTCCTTGTTCATAATTTACACTCGCTCCTGCACCTTTGAAAAAACTCCAATTCGCACTTATGCCAACATCCATTAGAGATTGTTCTCGTGAGTGCATCATTTCCAATTTATACTGCATATCTGCGGCGGTTGTAGTATAATTTGAAACAAGTTTTTTAATAGCAGTATTTACATTAGAGTAAGTAGGATTTTCTACCACTTCTGACTCACCACCTGTCAATGTAAGTGTAATTGGCTTTCTATTCCACCCTTCTCCAAGTGAAGTTAATTGTCCGATTGGTAAATCGGCGCCCTCTACAATATTGCCCGGGAATAGTGTATTGCTCGGTTTATCACCGAAATTTACGTACCGCTCAAAAACATCAGCACGAGAATAAGTTGTGGCAGTTCCTGTTTTCTTTACACCAGCCGCCGATGTGCCTGAAACTGTTTTTTTGTTCGTCTCATTTTTATAAGTTGCTGGGTCGCTGGGTTTTCCGCACCACTCCACCAAGTCATCCACCTTGTTAAAACTCGGTGTGCCTTGGTTTGGGTCGTTACTATCGCTACATCCTGCAATAATAAAAACAAATACCAATAAAAAGATTGGATAAATAAAATGCTTTTTCATATTATTTGCCCTCCACTATTTCTGCTGATTGTAATTTAAATTTGCAGTATTGTCCTTCTTCAACTGTAATTTCAGGGTCTTTGAATATTGCTTTCATTCCTTGTTTTGGACTAAAAACTTCATCCCCTCTATCGTTTAAGACAATACGCAATACTTTGCCTTGTTTGTTGCAAACTTCAATACGCCAAATCACGTTAGTGTAAGTTGTATATTTTGCAGTATTGCGAATATTATAATGTAAAGCATCACGGTGAAGCAAACCTCCTCTAATTACTTCAGGCGAGAATGCTCGAAGGTATTTTCTGGATGTGCGGCTTCCTCTTTCATCGCTTTTAGTTGTGCTTTTGTTGCAGCATCAAGCACTTGAACGCTGGAAATAATCATCGCAAACAATGCGATGATTAAAAAAGTAATTTTTTTCATATTATAAATTTATAATTATAGTTTAACATATTACAGATATACGAAAAAATAATAAGAAAATTACAAAAAAAATATGAAAAACAAAAAAAGTTAGAAAAAAATGTGTATATTTGCAAAAAATATACGGAGAACTAAACTAATGCTACAAGAAGAATTTCAATATTACATTGACCATCAAGATGAGCTTGTAAAAAAATATAATCATCAATGTGTTGTTATTAAAGATAAACAAGTTGTTGGTGTATTTCCAACATTGGTAGATGCGTATAATGCTTCTATAAAAAAATATAAATTGGGAACTTTTATTTTACAAGAAGTTTCTCCAGGTGATGAAAAATACACAATTCAGTATTTTAACCATAGAGTAACATTTTAATGAAAAATACAGAAATAAACGCCTTTACTTTAGAATCAAAATCCAATGTTTTTAGAAGTATTATTTCAGATGTTGGGGTTTCTGTTCCCAATGGTAATGGTGCTATTTGTCAAACCAAAGCACTTTGGGATACTGGAGCGACTAATTGTGTGATTACAAAAAATACAGCACAACTACTTTGTTTAGAACCTATTGGTTTTACAAAAGTTATTCATGCTGGTGGTGATAGTATTTTTAATGAATATTTAATCAATTTACATTTACCAAATAAAATTGATATTCCAAATATCAAAGTTACAGAATGCTCCGATACTTCAGGACAATTTGGAGTAATTATTGGTATGGAAGTTATTACACTTGGTGATTTTGCTCTCACTAATGTTAAGGGAATATCTACGTTTTCTTATAGGATTCCATCCATTGCAACTATTAATTATGTATCAGACAACAAGATTATGAAAGAAAACCAATTGAAGCAAATTGGCAGAAATAAAAAATGTCCTTGTGGTAGTGGCAAAAAAGCAAAAGATTGTTGTTATAAATAATTCTTTATACAAAAAAAAGTTAGAAAAAAATGTGTATATTTGCAAAAAATATACGGAGAACGAAACTAAAAATTTATTAGAAATGAATTAAAAGGTTTTATGCAAAAAAATAATGATTTTATTATTCCAAAACTTACTTTTTCTCAAATACTCGGCAATCTATTAACGGCATCACGTTTTTTCGCATCAACAATTTTAGCGTAAATTTGTGTCGTTTGTATGTCGGTATGTCCCAGCAATTTTTGCACAGTGTATAAATCCGCTCCATAAGTCAATAACATTACAGCAAAAGTATGTCTTGAAGAATGGAATGTTATTTTTTTTGTGATGCCTGCTTTTGCTAACCAATCCCGTAATACATCCGTCAATCTTCCGCCTACATAAATCTTAAAAATATAATCGTTGCTTTTTCCCTTTTCACCCATAAATTTTATTGCTTGTTCAGGCAGGTCGAGATATTGTAAATTAGTTGTTTTTTGTTGATATTTTATGGTCCAGAATAAACATAAATATTATGGGAGCCAGTATACGAACATAATAAGCAACACAAGATGGATCACTCCACATTTCTGTACCTTCACCAGTAATAACATAATACCATAAAAAAAACCAGAAAGCAAGAAACAATGTATTACTGATAAT
>JAITTF010000023.1 GCA_031287215.1 Bacteroidales bacterium | reverse complement strand
ATTGATGTGAAAGGACAGATCGGTATACACCGGAGACCTCATACCATATCTAAAGAAAACATGGTTGAAGTCTATTTCCCCTTCAAGTATCGTGGGCTTCAAAAATTTTAATCCATCCTGTTGTTCCACATCCATTTCAAGAATTTCCGATACCCGTTCAGCTGCGACAAAAGCCTCCTGTAAATTTGATTGAAGATTAACCAATCGGAATAAAGGACTGGTAAAATAACTGGATAAGGCATTAAAACTCAAAAGCGCTCCAATGCTAAAAGTATCTTTGATAAGATCAGAACTTCCGATCCAAAAAATTAAGATACCGGTAACTCCATTGATGACACCTGTTAAAACTCCTTGAAGTATACGAATATTGTTTGTTTTCCAATTTGTCCATATAGCACACATTTTTGATTTTTCATAATTGTCAAATACCATTTGTTCCGCATGAAGCGCCTTTATTGTATAGGTTCCATTTATTATTTCGACCAGAGTAGATGTTACCCCTGCTTCCTCGTGGCGCAATTTCATAAAATACTTTCGATAAAATTTAGAAAAGAAATAAATGATTACACTGATAAGCAAAACATTTCCAGCGGCAATAGAAAACAATATTGCATTTATTCTAAATAAAATAGGTCCTATTACAAATAATAATATAGAATCCATTATAATTGATAGTACCGTACTTGATAAGGCATCCCGGATTTTTTCAATATCATCGAATCTGGATATAATTTCCCCTGTCCGCATTGAATCAAAAAAAGCAATGGGAAGTTTAAGGACATGGGTTAAATAAGAGAAATCAAGTTGTAAATCCGCTTTATAGGCTAAATGATTGAGTAGTATTGTACGCAAAGCTTCAATGACCGATTGGAAAATAACAATTAAGAGAATCCCAATAGATAAAGCGGCAAGAGAAAATGCCGCTTTTGTGATAATGATCTCATCAATAACGTATTTATAATAAAATGAAGATAAAACACCGAATATGATCAACAGAGCTGAAGCAAGGCAAACGATGACAAGGTTTTTTTTGTACGGAAGCAGTAAAGGAGCATATTTGAAAAGTGTATTTCCTTTTTCCTTAGAGGGTGTAAAATTACTATCCGGCATCAGGAAAAGGACGTGCCCGGTCCATGTTTTTAGGAATGCTTCACGTTCGATGATGTGTTTGCCTACGGATGGGTTTGGGTCCCATATTTCAACATTTTTTTTAGCAATTGATCTAATTACTACAAAATGATCATACATATTATCTAAATATATAATCTTAATATGAGCAATAAAGGGAAATATTATTTTTGAGTCAAGGGTTTTGTTAGATATTTCTCCTTTGAAAGCTTTAGCCTTAAACCCCATGTTCTCTGCCGCCGCAATTAAACCTGAAAGATTTGTTCCCATTGCATCGGTTTTACATAATTTGCGTATCTTGCCAATACTAATATATGACTTGTAATAGGAAGCGATCATAGCAAGGCAAGCGGGAGCACAATCATTTACGCCTAACTGCTGATAATATTTCATATAAGTATGTTATCGTATTGGTTTTATAACACGTTCAAAAAAATAATTTTCAAGTACTGTATATTCAATTATCATTTCAAATGTTTTCGGATCATATAATTCCTCTTTAGAAATATCATGTATATCCCTACCATTTATTTTCGTAATATTCATATTTGGACGTATGCCAAACTTTTCATATGCTATACTATTTTCCAATATTGAATCTATAACAATTCCCCTATCATTGAAATGAAAATTTAATATACCAAATTGAGGAACATGTGTTATATAACTATAAAAACCATATTCTCTATCTTGTACCGGAATATGGGGTTCATAAAACACTTCACCTGCTTTACTATTATAAAGATCAGTAAAATCAAGTAACAGATCATAATTTTTTAAAAAATTAATTCCCAGTACTCCAACATTATCAAGTTGAGAATCATTAGTATTCTCTGAAACAAAAGAGTTCGTCATTATATATTTGTCAAAATATGTTTCATCTAATATTCTTAAAGAATCTGTTTTGACAAGATAATATTCTTCAACAAGTCCATTTGAAAATACTTTGGAATAAACATTGCTGTTTTTTTCCACCACAAGTGATTTAGGGAAAAGCATAGCACGAGGCTCACCTGTATCAATTATAAAATGTGTAGGTTTTCCATCGATAGTAGCCGGAATACAATAATAGTAAAATCTGTTTATAAGTTCAGCGGAAACAAATTTTGTAAAGTACTTCGGTCTTTCTTTATGTAATAGTATTTTACCTTTCGAAAAAGACAATTCACACCAATAACCATTAAAAATAGTATATCCAAGAAGTCCGTCATATCCATCTATACTATTCAAAGTAGAGCTTACATTAGTTACCCATGAATGTGCATTAATTCTTATCCCGGAAATAGTTATATTCTTTAATCGGTAAATTCCTATTTCTTCAGATTTTCCATTATAAGTCAATATACTAGTTCGAATACGTTTTAAATTATTCACATTTATATCAACATAAGACCCCGGAGAACCAGTATCCCAAATATACCTTCCTTCTTTTCCATTTACCCTTGCTTCTAAAATAATTGCATTGTCTTCTAAACTAAAGGGGATTTCAATAATTGCATCGGCAGTTTTGCAAGCTAAACAATTAAAAGACAGTAATATGAAAAAAATAATTATCAGCTTTTTGTTTTTTGCATTGTTGTAACTCATAGAAATATCATCCTTATCAGTAAAAATATACGAAACAATCCGGTTAAGTTATATCTGTAGTCTTAACCGGACTTTCTTATCATCTAGCTCAATTCAAAAAGCAAATGGCCGCTCCTTTTTCAAAACTAATCGAGTTTGAAAAAGGAGCAGGAAACTAATGTTTGCTGCCGTTGTTTTTTTCATCGCCATTGCCACGTTGAGCACCGGGGCTTGTTTCGTAAGGCCCCACAGGATTTTCCATTCCACCGCTCGTTTTGGTGATCTTGCCTTTACTGCTGCTGCTTCCGCCATTGCTGCTACCTTTTCCACCATTAACAAGCACCAATTCATTGGCACCCAATGCCGTGAACCCGCTGGTCTCTCCATAAGAACTTGTCATGATTTTCTCCTTTCTGTCCGGCAATACATTTCCGTACGCTAAATATACCGCCAAACACGCATGTTTTATCCCGTTCACTACGGAACGGTTTTATAAACGGGCAAATACCCGATTATAGCCTTCTCCTAAATTTCCTTCCCTTCCAGTCAAAATATTCTTCGCTGGTCATCTCATAAAGCGTAATGTCGCTTATCTTTCCGGTATAGCTTTTTTGAGCATAATGCCGTATGCCTACTTTGTGCCCGCAATAATCCCGAACAAACCGCTCATATTGTTCCATGGCATGTTTGTTTTGATGGGCCACTGACCAGTTAAATGCCATACATCCACGATTCACAAAAAGATAGTCAAAATAGGCAAATATTGCCTTCGTCCACATATGAGAATATTGAACCCCAAAGTGAATCGTTCTGAACCCAGTGATAATATCCATAGGCCGCATCCATTGTCCTTCAAAATACGCGAAAATTTCATGTTTTTCATTCGCCGCTACAAAGCTTTCGTGGAGCCATGTGTTACTCATACCCTGCTCCAGGGAACTGGCGGCGCTATGCGCCCCGTCAAAGAAAAACCATTCGTTGGCAACGTCAAAGGTCGCCTTCATAATGAGAAGATTGAGCTGCTGGGCAAAAGGCGCCGCAGGTTCCAGGGTGAATGTCATAACGTCAACAATCCTTACCTCATTTATTGTTACCAATGCTTTTTATTTTGTCAAGAAAAATTTTTAAGGATTTGCAAATTGAGCAGTCTTACGGCATATTGGTAATATATGTTCCCTATTTACCGTGATTTGTAAAATATGTTCTACTTTTATTGATTTTTGTAATATATAGGATCGGCTCCTACTCATCCCCGGTAATAGTAAAGATAATATGGGGGATAGAAATATTCAAACAGAATGGTTTTTCCAGCGCTATATCGTGGTTCATAAAATGAGAAAGAAGGAAGGCCAAATTTTCTGCGGATACCGGCCTATCATTTTCCACCCAATCTATGATTACATGCAAAGCGCCGGAATACCGGTATTTTACAAGATATTTTACTATCCGCATCTCATTTTCGGTTGTTCCATTTGTATAAAAATCAAGCGCCATGGTTTCCCATTTTTCAGAAAATGAAAAAAGTGAAAGATATAAATGTTTTGCCTCACTTTTAAAGATTGTTCTTAAGAATTCAGCATACCGTATAAAATTTTTTTGCGATATACTAAGTTCGAATGTTTTGTGTTGATCCGCTTCTTTGCTTTGTACTTCTTTTATAGACACAGAGTTAAAATACTCTTCAAAAAATTGTATGATCATATCGTCTTTGCTTTTATAATTTCTATTGAATGTGGGACGCGAAACACCTGCCGCCTTTATAATATCGGAAATGGTAATCTCGTTATATGGTTTTTTATTCATTACACGCATAAGCGCTTCAAACATACATGTTCTGCTGCGTTGTATCTGGCTGTTCTTTTTACTTAGAGCTTATCCGGGAATAGGAATGAGCCGAAAAAGAAGGTATGGAAAGAGTAAAAGGGACCGGGATCAGGTCATGGGAATTGACCGAAGAACTGTGGGAGCGAGTGAAGGACTTCG
>JAITTF010000007.1 GCA_031287215.1 Bacteroidales bacterium | reverse complement strand
CCGAAAGATGATTCCCCTTTTACCAGAAGACAAGTATATAGCAACAATAAAACCTATTTTATTATTGCTACTGCAGAGGATACCTACGAGAAAATTGCAGAAGAGGTGCAATTGAATGTGGATAAAATCAGAAAATATAACGATTTGAGCAGTTCCAAGAAACATCCCGAAGCAGGGGAGGTAGTTTTTATAGAGACTAAAGGAAAAGCAAATTCTACTGATAGTGAACACGTTGTCGTAGCAGGGGAGACTTTACAATATATTGCTCAAAAACATGGTGTTCAACTTTATTATATCTTAAAATTCAACAATTTGTCTGAAGATAGTGTCATTACTACCGGCGATAAAATAAATTTATACATGAAAAAATCAAAATAAAACATGAAGAAACACACATTTTTACTATTATTATTGTTTGTTCAAATCGTCCTATTTGGACAGCAATATACACAGGATGATGTATATGATTACATTGATAGTCATAAAGATTTGGCGATAGCATCTATGAAGGAATTTCAAATTCCTGCCAGTGTAAAGTTAGCGCAAGCTATTTATGCTACCTCCGCAGGGTTATCTCCTCTTACGGCTCAGACTCATAATCACTTTGGAATTTTGTGTGGTTCCGGTTTTGAGGGTGCAACCTACACGGAACCTATTACCAATACTTGTTACCGCAAATACCCTTCTGCAACTCAATCTTATGCAGACCATTCTGATTTTTTGAAAAATAGGAGCCGTTACAATCGACTTTTTGCCTTAGAAAATTCAGATTATAAAGGATGGTGTCATGGCTTGCAAGCAGCCGGTTATTCTGCTAATCCCAAATATGCCGAACAGTTGATCTATATCATTGATACCTATTTTCTTCAAGTGTATGATAATGTGCAGGGAGTAACTAAACCTGTAGCAAAGAAAAAAGAGCCTGTAGAAAACAAAATTGGTGAGAATCAGTATGTTCAGGACGCTCCACAAGCAGAGCTATTAAGGAAACAAGAGGAACAGAAAAGAGCTGACGAATTGAAAAAGCAGGAAGAGCAACAAAGAGCTGTTGAGCTGAAAAGAGAAGAAGAGGAGCGCAAAAAACAGGAAGCCATAGCAAATGCCAGAAAAGAGTTCGAAATAACATGGGAAGAGAAAAAATCAAAAGCTACACAAGATTTTCAAAAAGAGATCAATAGACAGACCATTATTTTCAATTCCAACCTTAATGCTGAGTATGAAAAAGAGAAAGTAGCTTTTGAAAAATCACTTCTCACTTCCGGAACCTCTAAGACAGCTGTAAAAAAAGATACGATCTCCGGCATTGAGGTTACGATTAATAAAAAGGAAAAAACTGTACCCAAAGAGGTGAAATCGGCACAGCTGGTTGAAAAGACTCAACAGGAAGTAGCTAAAGAGCAGCCAGCACCTACTAATACACCTTCTGTAACGACTGCTGTATTTAAAGCTAAAGATTTTGAATACAAACCGGTTTATTATTCCTATTCTTCAAGAAATGTGTATGAGAATAATAAAATTAAATTTGTCATCACCCAAAAAGGAGATACTTATTCCAAAATTGGCAGGGATACTCAACTATCAGAGGAGAATTTAAGAGCTTATAATGATGTTTTTGACGATCATTATCAACCGGTACAAGGGGAAGTGGTCTATCTTCAATCTAAAAATACTAAATCACCGATCAAAGAGCATGTGATTAAATCAGGAGAGACCATGCGTTATATTGCTCAAAAATATGCAGTTACACTAAAGTTCTTATATAAAAACAATGGATACTACGAAGATACTTATGCCGTAGGGAATACCATTTGTATTTCATGTAAAAAAAAGTAGATGGCTAAAAAACAATCCTATTTCTTTAACCCGAAGACGCTTAAGATAGAAAAGGGAAAATTGAGCGTCAAAGAGATCGTCATCAGAGTATCGTGGTTTGTGGCTACTGCTGTTGCGTTTTCTGTATTAGTTTTATGGTTGTCATTTTATTTTTTCTCTTCTCCTAAGGAGAAAATCAAAGAACAGGAGAATAATGCGCTTAGATTTGAGCTGCAAATATTAAATGATAGAATGGAAAAAATGTCATTAGTATTAGCAGACCTTCAAGAAAGGGATGATTATATCTACAGAGCGATCCTTGAAACAGACCCTATACCCTACACGGTTCGGAATCCGATGTTGCTCAACAGTCAGTACAATCAATTGTCTGAGCATAATTTAGATGATCTTATTAAGATGATAAAAGAGAAAGCGGATCAACTGACCGTGCAGTTAGCGACTCAATCGTTGTCTTTTGACACCGTATCTGCGCTTGCTAAAGATAAGGAGAAGATGATGGAGTCTATCCCTGCGATACGTCCTTTGAAAGGGTTGAAACAGATTACGTCCGGTTTTGGTATGCGTTATCATCCTATTTTAAAGTATCTTAGATTTCATTCAGGGGTCGATATTACTACTCCCAAAGGCACTCCTGTCTATGCCACCGGTGCAGGAACAGTCTCCTCAGATGATGGAGGTTCTGGGTATGGCATTTGTATAGTCATTGAGCATGGTTATTCTTATCAAACTCTTTATGCTCACCTTTCAAAAATGGTAGTCCGTCCGGGTCAAAAAGTAAAAAGGGGTCAACTTATTGGATATACTGGCAATACAGGACTGTCTAAAGGTCCGCATTTACATTATGAAGTGCGTAAAAATGGAGCCTTTGTAAATCCTGTATATTATTTCTTTATCGACATTACCTCTCAAGAGTATGATTTGATTTTAAAAACATCTCAAGAAGTTAATCAATCACTATCTTAGAAACACAATTTTATGAAAGTTCCATTATTTACATTTATAAAAAGACTGTTTGCAGCCCTAAAAAGGCACTGGACCACCAAATTTAGGTTAGTCATCAAAAACGATGATACTCATAAAGAAAATTTCAGTTTTCGACTTACTCCCAGAAATATCTTTGTGGTCTTGATCTGTTCTACTTTAATATTGATTATGGTTACTTCCCTTCTTATAGCTTTTACTCCTTTAAGATATTACATTCCGGGTTATACCAATC
>JAITTF010000004.1 GCA_031287215.1 Bacteroidales bacterium | reverse complement strand
TATTTTTATTTTATTTTTTTCATGTTTATGTAAATTTTTTTATACTTGTATAATTATAATTATATATTAGTATTTTAATTGTGTTATTTTTGTTCATTTTTAAATTTATTTCGAGGATTATAATGCCAATAGATAAGGATATTAAAAAAGTACTTATAATAGGTTCTGGACCAATTCAAATAGGTCAAGCTGCCGAATTTGACTATTCGGGATCACAAGCATGTAAATCTATTAAAGAAGAAGGAATAGAAACGGTTTTGATTAATAGCAATCCTGCTACTATTCAAACAGACATGGATATGGCAGATAAAGTCTATGTTGAGCCATTAGAACCAGAGGTTGTTGCTAAAATTATTAAAAAGGAAAATATTGATGCAATTTTGCCTACTATGGGTGGACAAACAGGATTAAATGTTGCTACTGGGCTTGCTGAAATTGGGGCTTTAGAGGGGATTAAAGTATTAGGTTCCTCAATAAAGACAATAGCTGATGTTGAAGATAGGGATTTATTTGATAGTTTTATGAAAAAACTTAATGAACCACTTCCTAAGGCAAAGGCAGTTAAATCTGTAGATGAGGCAATAACTGCTGTAGAAGAAATTGGATATCCAGTCATTGTTAGACCTGCATTTACCTTAGGTGGAACTGGTGGTGGAGTTGCTCACAATAAAGAAGAATTGATTGAAATAGCTTCCCATGGATTGGATATGAGTTTTATTGGTCAAGTTTTAATTGATGAATCTGTTTTAGGTTGGAAAGAATTTGAATATGAGGTAATGAGAGATAAAAACAACACCTGTATCATAGTTTGTAATATGGAAAATATAGATCCAATGGGTATCCACACTGGAGAAAGTATTGTTGTTGCTCCTGCTCAAAATTTAAATGATATTGAACACCAAATGCTTAGAGATGCATCAATAAAAATTATTAGGGCATTAGGAATTCAAGGAGGATGTAATATCCAATTTGCAGTTAATCCTGAAACTAGTGAATATAAGGTTATCGAAGTAAATCCAAGGGTAAGTAGAAGCAGTGCATTGGCTTCTAAGGCAACTGGTTATCCAATAGCTAAGATATCCTCAAAAATAGCTCTTGGAATGACTTTAGATGAAATTCAAAATGATATTACAAAAGAAACACCTGCATCTTTTGAACCAACTTTAGATTATGTTGTATGCAAAATTCCACGTTGGCCTTTTGATAAATTCAAAGGAATCAACCGTAAAATTGGAGTTCAAATGAAATCTACAGGAGAGGTAATGTCAATAGGAAGAACAATTGAAGAAGCATTACATAAAGCTATACGTTCTCTTGATATTGGAAAATATGGTTTTGAATATCATGATTTTTCACTTGAAGATTTAAAAAATCCTACAGACAATAGGCTTTTCCAATTATATAGTGCAATTAAATTTGGCATGGATATTGAAGAGTTATCAAATATTACTCAAATTGACACTTTCTTTTTAAATAAAATCAAGAATATTGTTGATTTTGAAAAAACAATAACAAAAGATACATTACAGGATCAATCTTTCTTTTTAAAGGCAAAAAAATTAGGTTTTTCCAATGTAGCTATTTCTAATTCCTCAAATTTACCTGTTGAGGAAATTCAAGCTATTGCTAAAGCTCATGATATTTCACCAAATTATAAAATGGTTGATACTTGTGCTGCAGAGTTTGAAGCTAAAACTCCTTATTACTACAGTAGTTATGATGAAGGTAATGAATTAGTGAAATCTGATAAGAGAAAAATCATTATTTTAGGTGCTGGACCAATAAGGATAGGTCAAGGCATTGAGTTTGACTATTGTTGTGTTCATTCATCCCTTGCATTAAAAGAAGAAGATATAGAGACAATTATTATTAATAATAATCCAGAAACAGTTTCTACTGACTATGATATTTCTGACAAGCTTTACTTTGAACCATTAACCTTTGAAGATGTAATGGGAATTGTTAAAAAGGAAAATCCTGAAGGGGTTGTTGTTCAATTTGGAGGTCAAACCTCTATTAATCTTGCTGTTCCTCTAGCTAATGAAGGAGTAAAAATACTTGGAACTGCCTATGAAAGTATTGACCGGGTTGAAGATAGGGAAAGATTTACAAAAGTTCTTGAAAAGCTAAATATCCCTCAGGCAGAATATGGATTAGCACATTCATTTACAGATGCTAGAGAAATAGCTAAAGAAATAGGTTTTCCAGTTTTAGTTAGACCCTCTTATGTTATTGGTGGCAGAGCCATGGAAATAGTCTACGATGACTATGAATTAAAAGAATATATGCAGGAAGCAGTTAAAGTTTCACCAGAACATCCTATCCTTGTTGATAAGTTTTTAGAAGAAGCTGTTGAGGTTGATGTGGATATTCTTTCTGATAAAGAAAATGTTTTTATAGGAGGTATAATGGAGCACATTGAAGAGGCAGGCATCCACTCTGGGGACTCTGCTTGTGTAATTCCTCCTCAATCCATTCCTGAAGATATTTTAAATACTATTCGTGATTATTCTCGCAAACTAGCTATTGAATTAGATGTTATTGGGTTAATGAATATTCAATATGCTGTAAAACTTGATGAAAAGAAAGTTTACATAATAGAAGCAAATCCAAGGGCAAGTAGAACAATACCATTTGTAAGCAAGGCAATTGGTGTTCCTCTTGCAAAAATAGCTTCTAAATTAATTATAGGTAAAAAATTAAAAGATTATGGTTTAACTGATGAGATAAAAATTAATCATGTAGCAGTTAAAGAATCTGTTTTCCCATTTTTAAAGATTCCTGAGTCTGATACAATTTTAGGTCCTGAAATGAAATCTACAGGAGAAAGTATGGGAATAGATGAAAACTTTGCCCTTGCATACTATAAATCTCAGCTTTCTGCAGGCATGAATTTG
>JAITTF010000360.1 GCA_031287215.1 Bacteroidales bacterium | reverse complement strand
AAGTGTTACCTATTTATCACCGGAATTAGTCCCTGAAAATCCATTCAAAAAGTACTCCATCGTGGATGTTCGTTGCAAAGATAAACAAGGACGTTTTTTTATTGTAGAGATGCAGATGGAATGGAGTAGTTTCTTTATGCACAGAATGTTACTCAATGCCTCTAAAGTCTATGGGACTCAACTTTCTAAAGGTGAGAAGTTTAATCAGTTACAGCCAGTCTATACATTGGCAATTCTTAACGAAAATTATGACCATAAAACCAAAGAGTTTTATCATCGTTACCAAATGACCAACAGGCAGAATATTGATGAAGTTATAGAAGGTATAGAGTTGATATTTGTTGAATTACAGAAATTTAAACCTGAAAGCCTCTCAGATCGCAAAATGGCAGTGTTATGGTTGCGCTTCTTAAAAGAGGTGAACGAACAAAGTGGACCTATATCAAAAGAGTTGACTGAAATTCCTGAAATTTCTAAAGCAGTTGATATTTGTGAAAAAGGAGGTTTCTCTGAAGCTGAAATGGCAAGATATGACAAATATTGGGACAGTGTCAGTATCGAAAAAACATTTATTGATACCAGTTTTACAGAAGGAAAAGCAAAAGGGATTGCAGAGGGAAGAGCAGAAGGGATAGCAGAAGGGATAGCAGAAGGACTCACTCAGATTGTTATCAATAGTTTTAATACCAACTATTCAATAGATACCATTGCTAAGATTACGCAGTTAACAACTGAAAAAGTAACTTCTATTTTGAAAGAAAAAGGGTTGATTTAACGAATTGTCCAATTAAAAACTATAGTAAAAAAAACGTAAATTTGCAACTTCAATATTATTTATCTTAATCATTAAAACAGAAACAGATGAAACGTGCATTAGTTAGTGTTAGCGACAAAACCAATTTAATTCCTTTCGTAGCAAAACTTATAGAGTCGGATTATGAAATCATTTCCACAGGAGGAACCCTTAAACTGCTATCAGAAGCAGGACTTAAAGTGATAGGAATTAGCGAAATTACAGGATTCCCGGAAATTATGGACGGACGTGTCAAAACACTGCATCCTAAGGTGCACGGTGGTCTGCTTTCTGTAAGAGATAATCCAAAACATGTGGAAGAGATGCGTGTCAACGACATTGAGCTTATAGATATGGTGGTAGTAAATCTTTACCCATTTAAACAAACTATTGAAAAAGAGAATACTACTATTGAGACGGCTATTGAGAATATTGATATCGGAGGTCCAAGTATGCTAAGAAGCGCAGCTAAAAATTATAGATTTATTACCGTTGTATGTGATAGTGTTGATTATGACTTAGTAAGTGATGAGATTGCTCAATTGGGAGATACCACTTTGAATACCCGTTTTAAGCTCTCCTCAAAAGTATTTAGGTATACCGCCTCTTATGATGCTACTATTGCTACTTATCTCTCTCAGAAATGTGAAATTTTGGCACCGGAAAAACTAACGCTTACTTTTGATAAAAAACAGGATTTACGTTACGGCGAAAATCCTCATCAGAAAGCAATTTTCTATGCCAGCAAAAAACAGGGATATTCTATGGCTTGGGCTACGCAGTTGCACGGAAAAGAACTGTCGTATAACAATATACAAGATGCTGATGCGGCTCTGCAAATTGTGAAAGAGTTTGATGAACCGGTTGTAGTAGCCGTAAAACATAAAAATCCTTGTGGTGTAGGGATTGGTAAAGATATCTTTGGAGCGTGGACCAAAGCTTTTGAAGCAGATAAAACCTCTATTTTTGGTGGAATTATTGCTACTAATCAAGAAATTGATGCTAAAACTGCCCAAGAAATGAAAGCGATATTCTTAGAAATTATTTTAGCACCTGCTTTCACTCAGGATGCGTTGGAAATATTGATGGCTAAGAAAAATCTACGTTTGATGACTTTCGATACTGACAAAACACACGAGGATAAGGAGATGTTTATCAGCGTAAATGGAGGGCTTCTCCTGCAAGAAATGGATAAAAGTGGCGTTAAAGAGTATGAGTATAATGTAGTAACCCAAAAGGAACCTACAGAAAAAGAACTTAAAGAGCTTTATTTTGCTATGAAAGTTTGTAAACATGTGAAATCTAATGCTATAGTTTTAGCAAAAGACAACATGACTATTGGGGTAGGAGCGGGACAGATGAATAGAATAGGTAGTGCCGTTATTGCGTTGGAAAATGCTAAAAATCTGGGAATTACTTCCAATATTGTTTTAGCAAGTGATGCTTTTTTCCCTTTTGAAGATGTAGTACGCATTGCCGGTCAGTATGGGGTAAGTGCTATCATTCAACCGGGCGGTTCCATCAGAGATGAAGAGTCTATCAAAGCGTGCGATGAACTCGGCATCTCCATGATTTTTACTGCTATCAGACATTTTAAACACTAATAGTTGCCTTTTTGATATGACATTGACTGTAAATCCTGATATTGAAGAGTCTTGGAAACAAGTTCTGAATGAAGATTTTAATGCGCCCTATTTTTTACAATTAAAACAATTCCTCATAGAAGAGAAGAAAAATTATCAAGTATTCCCTCCAGGGAAAATGATTTTTAACGCTTTTAATCTTACTCCTTTTGATCAAGTAAAAGTAGTATTATTAGGTCAAGATCCCTATCATGATGTAGATCAGGCTCATGGACTATGTTTTTCGGTACAGGATGGTATTAGGCATCCTAAATCATTAATCAACATTTTCAAAGAGCTGAATGCTGATCTGGGAATTCAAATTCCAGTGAGTGGCAATCTTGAGAATTGGGCTAAGCAGGGAGTCTTACTACTCAATGCCACACTTACCGTTAGAGCACACCAAGCGGGTTCTCATCAAAATCAGGGTTGGGAAAAGTTTACCGATGCAGCAATCAAAAAACTTTCTGACGAGAAAACAGGACTTATTTTTCTATTATGGGGCAATTATGCGCAAGCCAAAAGTGCTTTAATCGACACTTCCAAGCACTATATCCTCAAGACAGTACATCCATCACCACTCTCTGCAAGTCGTGGCTTCTTTGGATGTAAACACTTCTCTAAGACTAATGAACTGCTTCGCCAAATGGGGAAAAAAGAAATTGATTGGCAAATCCGCAAATAGATTTGAATTAATCTAATAAAATCCTCAACTGTGTGGTTTTTTTTTAAAATATGAAAAACTTATTTAATTAAAGTTTTGTTTTTCTTTTAATTAATTTTAATAATAAAGGTAATCCAAGTCCTTGGATAACAAGCATTAATATAACTACTGATACGGTTAGAAATAATACTGTATTGCGGAGCGGAAAAGTGGCATTGTTACTCCATACTAAAGGCAATGATAAGGCACAAGCCATGGATACGATCCCCCGCATGCCTGACCAACCAATGATAAATGCCTCCCTATTTGAGAGTAATAATTGCTCTAAATTTTGTAAACGTTTTTTAAAGGTCTGTGTATTATTTGAATCTCTATGTCTGTGTTTTGAAAATTTATGTTCAATTTTTTGTTGAAAAGCCGCTTTTAACTCCTCATCCATAAGGTCATATCTGGATTTAATTTTATTGTATTTTCTATTGATGCGGAATTTATGCCAGAAAATGACGAGCATGCGAATCAGCATGGCGGCGAAGAAAATGAGAAAGGCGGCACCAATTAAGGATAATATCTTCTGAGAAGGAATTTCACTAATAATACGCGGAAATTCTATTCCAATGAGTGTAAATACCACTCCTGTGAGTATAAATACAATGGTATCCAAGGTAGATTTAGATTGTATTACCGCTTTTACAGGGAATTGTTCCTTATTGGCAGAGACCATAAGACCTACGGTTACCGCTGCTATTACACCGGAGATATTAAACTCTTCTGCTAATAAATAGGCAACAAATGGCAACATAATATTCAGAGAAACAATGACATTAGTGTCAAACCAATGTTTTTTTGCTGCCCAAATAAATAAACGCGAAAGCACCCAACCTAATACAAATCCTCCCACTAAGGCAATGAGGAAAAAGGAGATCGCCTGAGAAGGAGCAAATTTACTACCTACGACTGCAGCAGTAGCAAACTTGAATGCCGATAAGGCAGAAGCGTCATTGATAAGACTTTCACCCTCTAAAACAGTAACTGTCCTGGAAGGTAATCCTAAACCTTTGGTTACACTCGTTGCGGCTATGGCATCCGGTGGTGCTAAGATGGCTCCTAAGACAAATGCTAACGACCATGGTAAGTGTGGAAAACAAAAATGAGCGATAACTGCAATGCCGGCTACCGTCAGAAACACTAAAGTGATGCCTAACGAAAAAATAGTCGTAATATTGATTTTAAATTCTTTAAAATTAATATGATAGGCGGCATCATACAACATAGGAGGTAAAAAAAACAAAAAAACGATCTCAGAATTAATAGTAATATGTTGAAATTCAGGCAACAAAAAACCTATCGCAATACCTGTTACTAATAATAAAACAGGGTAGGGAATTTTCATTTTTGCAGCTACAGGAGAAACCGCTATTACGACTGCCAATAAAAGGATAACGACACTATACAGTTCCATACTATGAAGATTTAGATTGATGATTTATTTATTTTTGCATCTCTTTTTTTACCGAATCAATGTGATTCTTGATATTTTGATCATTGGGTTCGTATTTTAATGCCAAATTGAAGTAATATAAAGCACTGTCGTATTGTTTAGTAATGGCATTGAGCGTGCCCATATTTTTGAGTGCCGGTAGATAGGAGGGGTCAAGTGTGAGTGCCTTGCGTAGATAATATTCAGCACTGTCAAAGAGATTAAAGCCCATGCCAAACACTCTGCCTAATGAACCGTAATACGCGGCAGTAGGGGCTTCTCCATGAGCAAGAGAATTTTTGAGTTGCAGAAGTGCCTCCATAGCATTGCCGGTGGCGATGAGAGAATCGGAAGAGGAGATGTGGGGCATGGATTGGGCTGCTACTATATTCTTTTGTACCTGTTCATCATTAGGATTCATGGCTAAAGCACGAGAATAGTAAGAAAGTGCGATAGCATAGTTTTTTTTGTGATAGTGTGCATCACCAAGTACCAAATAACCAGGTAGATAGGTTGGATCTAAGCGTATTGCTTTTTCTAAATATTTAATGCCTGCCTTAAAATCCTTTTCTTTGCCTCCTTTTTTGTATTTTTCTATCAATTGTACACCGGCGGATACATTACTCTTAATACTATTAGGAGCGTTTTTAACGTCTGTAGTATAAATAGTTAAATCATTTTTCCAATCAAAATTCCTACTGATCCCTTTTCCAAGATAAAAGAGGCAAATGATGACCAATAATGCCACTTTTAGCGTATTTATCTTCTTTATTTTAGGTAATAAATTGATATAATAAGCCATCATTAAGGTAAATCCGAACGAGGATACAAATACAAATCTCTCATTTAAAAAGGTGCCTATACTGATAAATAAATTGGATACGATAGAAAATGTGATGATAAAAAACAAAATTGCATAAGAGAGGATATGTTTGCGCTTAAGATTCTTGATGGCATAATGGACGATGAAAATAAAAAATAGAAGTAACAGGATCACGATAGGATCAGAAAAGTCGGTAATCGCAATCTGTTTAGGATAATAATCCGAACAAAGCGGATGCGGGAAAATCAGTAATTTGAGATAAATACCCCAAGTAAATATTACGGTAGCAATACGTTGTGCCGTTGTAGTGTCCATAAAGGGATTATTGAGCAGTATTTTGCTTTCGGTGGCAGGCATAAATCCTCCTAATGCATGGGTACGTGCCATGATAAAAATGATACTCGCCAAGATAGCAGGCAATATAGTCATTATCCAATCACTTTTCTTTTTTTTAATATTTGAAAAATAAAGTGTTAATGGGATGATTCCTATAAAAGTAATGGCATTCTCTTTGGAAAATAGTCCTAATAATATGGCTACAAATGAGATTATCAAATAGAGCCAATTGCTTTTCTCAAGATATTGCAAAGAAGCCCAAACTGCCAGCATGCCCCCAAGCATAGTCATCAACTCGTCTCGTCCCTTAATATTTGCAACTACTTCTGTATGAATAGGATGAAGTGCAAATAGCAAAGTAGCTAAAAAAGTAAAGGATAGATACCATTTACCGGAATCATATTTTGAAAAGAGTTTACATACAACGTTATAGACCAAAAAAATGAGCAGAAGATAGAGCAATAAATTGACGGAATGGCTTACTATCGGCAAATGAGTGCTCATAAAAAGATCTTCGTTTTCCCCTTCGGAATGGAAAATTACTTTATCTTTAATAGAACCTCCAAATATCTCATATTCAAATACATAAGTAATCTGTGATAATGGACGATAACGACCTCCTGCAACCAAATTGGTAGAATCATTAAAAAAAGCACTAAAACTATCGTGTGTTAATATGTCTTTAATGCCGGCAAATCCTTTGATAGTAAAATCATTTTGATGAATCACGGCACGGTCATCAATTGCGTAATCTAACGTTAGCGTATTTACATATTGCAAAAAGCATAACGAAAGGATGATTATTAAGGGTAAATGTTTAGATTTCATTACGCTATTTCCTATTTGTCATAAAGCAAAGTCTGTCATAATGAAGTGATACTTTGCAGGTTAAACTTTGTGCTAAATTCGTTACAAATATACATAAAATTTTTCAATTATACACAGGGTTAATTCTTTTTTTGCAGTGCTATGAAAAATAATTAGCTATTCGATAGAGAGCAAAATCTTTGTCTCTTACCCCGTAATTATTAGAAATAAACCTTTCAATTTTCCCATTTAATCGT
>JAITTF010000282.1 GCA_031287215.1 Bacteroidales bacterium | reverse complement strand
CAGGTGCACAGGGGCAATGGCTTTGGGATACCCGCATGGTACCCTCCGGCAGTTATGTTTATGCTGTTTATCAGAATAATACGATGTTGGAGTCGGGGAAGTTGATTGTGAGATAATTTCGGAAAACGGAAAACATCTCCGAAAGAGAAAGGCTGTCCTTATTGGGCAGCTTTTCTGATTTGTTTGGGTTAATTTTTCAAAAAAATCAACATAGCGATTAAGCGATTTTTTTGTATTTTTGTCGGATGATAATGAAAAAAAATATATTGAGCTTTATGAAAAAAATATTGGTACTCTTTTTAGGCTTAATGATAAGCCTTTCACAACTTTTCGGACAACGCGTAGAACCCGTTAAATGGCAATTCTCTACGGTAAAAATCAATGATTCTATCGCAGAACTGCAGATTAAGGCGACCATTCAAAAACACTGGCATCTCTACGCTATGTCGCACTTCAATGGCATCGAATTTCCCATAGAATTTACTTTTAAAGCCCATCCAAACTATAAATTAGTAGGAAAAACACAAGAACCTAAACCAATCGTTTTTTACGACCCTGATTTCGGCGACACATCCCGCTATTTTGAACATCAAGTAACCTTCAAACAACGCGTTAAGATATTGACCGGAATGCCTTTTGAAATCAAAGGAGAGTTAACCGGACAGGCTTGCATTGAAGGACGTTGTGTAGCAATAGATACTAAAACTAACTTTGAAATTACCGGTTTTAACAATATAAAAGAGACCATTCTTACCGAAGAGACTCCCCAAGAGGGCGACAGCGTTGCCTTAACCTCCACCACACCCGCAAATGCGGATACTACCGTTCCTGTAGAAAAAGAGGAAGAGGAATCGTTATGGAAATTCTTTTTTTCTGCGATTCTGGGAGGATTGATAGGCTTATTGATGCCCTGTGTATTCCCCATGATTCCGATGACGGTTTCCTATTTTATGAAATCCAAAAATCCAAAAGTAGAAGCCTCTTTTTACGGGTTATCTATAGTGGTCATTTTCATCATCATAGGAGTAGGGTTATCTTTGATTTTCGGTCCTGGCATCTCCAATATATTGAGTACCCATTGGATCCCCAACTTGCTCTTTGCGGCTATTTTTATCGTTTTTGCGATCTCCTTATTAGGATATTTTGAAATCGCATTACCCAGCAAATGGGTCAATAAATCCTCCAAAATGGAACAAAATAGCGGATTGATCGGCATTTTCTTCATGGCATTAACATTAGTCTTGGTCTCCTTCTCATGTACCTTGCCTATTGCCGGTGCCGTTGCACTCAACTCTGCCGATGGTTCATTTTTAAAGCCTATTTTAGGGATGTTGGGATTCTCGTTAGGCATTGCAGTGCCCTTTACCTTCTTTGCTTTCTTTCCGGGTTTATTAAAAAAACTGCCCAAATCAGGGGGCTGGATGAATACTTTGAAAGTAACGTTAGCGTTTGTAGAATTGGCTTTTGCGCTCAAATTTATCAACGTTCCCGACCAGACTTACCATTGGGGTATCCTAGACCGTGAAGTCTATCTTTCCTTGTGGATTGTACTGTTTTTCATGTTGGGATTATACCTGTTGGGGCGCATCCGTTTTCCGCATGATGATGAGATGCCGGTACAGAAAAGTTGGGTAAGGTATTTCCTCTCAATAGGCGTATTTGCTTTCGTAGTGTATCTGATTCCCGGCATGTTTGGTGCTCCTTTGAAAGCAATTTCAGGCTGGTTGCCACCGATGACGACTCAAGATTTTGACTTCAACTATATTGTGCGTACAGAAGCAGGCGGGGCGCAAAATACGATTGCATTCCCTACACAAGAGAAGACCAAATATTCCGACAGATTGGACATTCCTCACGGCATTTATGGTTATTTTGATTATCAGCAAGCTATTGCTGCTGCCAAAGCCGCCAATAAACCTATTTTCTTAGACTTTACAGGACATGGTTGTGTCAATTGTCGTAATGTAGAAGCTGCAGTGTGGGTGGACCAGAAAGTGAGACAGAAATTTGCAGACGAATTGATTGTTACCTGCCTCTTTGTGGATGATAAAACGATTGTATTAGATGCTGAAGACCAGATTAAAAATGCTGATTTAGAAACCATTACCATGTTAGGAAAGAAAAACATGTATATCCAACAAGCAATCTATAACGAAAATTCGCAGCCCTGTTATTTTGTGATTGATCATGACGGCACGATACTTGCGGGTCCCGTTTACTATGAGAGAGACGTCAATAAGTACTTAGAGTTTCTCAATCAAGGAATTAATGCTTATCGCGAGCGGCATCCGTAGTTGATTTTTTGCTCATTATTTTCTATATCACAAATATTTTGTTGCAAAGCATCTTGCTTAGCCACTACTGACATTTTCAGGGTTCTCATCCTTCAGCATGACTATTCCCTCTTTTGTACTAACAAGCGTAAATATTTACCTATTTTCACCCATATAAAACCAAAATAGTTGTATCTTTGCTCCTGAAATATATAAATTTGAATAAGAACAGTCATTTATAATAATCAACTAATCATGTGATTTTACCAAGCAAACTAATATGAACAATTTTCAAAGACATGATACAAAAATATCAATTCGTTTTTT
>JAITTF010000263.1 GCA_031287215.1 Bacteroidales bacterium | reverse complement strand
ACCATTGTAACTTTAAAAGTAAGATAATTAATATAGAAATAAATAAAAAAAGTAAAATATAGAAAATGAAAAGCACAAAATTCAACAACTATCAGTTCGGAAAACAAGATGAATCTATTTCAATGGCTTTCGGTTTAGAAAAACATTTAATAGACATTAGAAAGAAAAATCTACAAAAAGTAATGTCCAGCTTTGAGGGGAGTCATCATAAGTTAGAGTATGTAAAAACCATCAAAAACGTGGATTTTATTGATGATGCTGCCGCAGAGAATATCAACGCCGTTTGGTATGCCTTAAGTAGCATGTACAAACCGACACTATGGATTATGAATTTAGCTGATATAGATGTTCTTACAGATTCGTTTTTAGATATTTTAGATCAAAAAGTGTCTAAAATAGTCATTCAAGGGGTATATAATTCCGAAGTATTGGATTTCTTTACAGGCTTGAATAAAGAGGTCTTTTTTGCAATGAATATTGACGATGCCGTTCGTACAGCCTTATATGCTTGTGATGGCGGAGAAGTGATTTTATACTCTCCCGGTGTATCAGCACAAGGTACACAATCTATCTGTGAAAGAGGAGAAAATTTTAAATATGCTATTGCTCAGTTATAAAAACACTTGTAGCAAAAACAAATAGCGTATCTATCTATTTACTTCCTTCAAAAAATTGCATATCCTTACCAAAATGCCTTTGATTTTATTTTCTTACTGCAACCGAAAAACAGGAATTATCAAGACAGTTTTGAAAAAGTTGGACCTTCATTGGAGTATCTTTTAAAAAAACCGTTGCTTCTCCTTTTATTACTTTTATCTGTTTGAGAAAATCAAGTTTTTCTTCATAAAACAATTTATAAACAGCTTCTTTGGCAGTCCAAATCGCTGTTATCTGTGATGCATCTTGTAAGTCAATATTGATTGCCTCTTCTTGAGAGATAAATTTAGAGCTTAATTTTATGATTTTGGGTTCAATTTTTTCTATATCAATGCCCACCGGTTTGGTTTTGGAAAGTGCTATTGCGGCATACTTTTTGGAGTGAGAAAATGATACTAAATAATCTTTCATGAGTGGATTGCCAAAACTACCGTAATTGATCGATACTTTGGAATTTTCGATCAAATGGTTGACAATTTTTCTACAAGCCAGTTTTTCGATTTTTCTTTTTTCAAGCGGCTGATTTAAAATATAATCTTTATCAATAGGAGACAACTCAAGACCAGAAAGAAGTTTTTCTTCTGTTTCGATTATTTCCCAAATACCCAATTCAATATCGGGAGGAAAAGATTGTCGTAAAATAAGAGGCATTACGGTCTGCTTCGTTCTTTTTCTTTAACTTTCGTAAGTTGTTTTTTAAGTGCTTCAATACAGAGGTCAACAGCTTCTTCAAAAGTTTTGGCGGTTTTATCTGCTAAAGTATCATAACCTTTGATTTTGATTCTCATATCAACGGATTTATTTTCAGGTTTTTCACCATTTTCGATTTTAAGAATAACCTCAGCACCGATGATATTGTCATAAACTTTAGTTAGTTTTTCGATTTTCTGTTCAATAAAATCTTCCAACTTTTTGTCGGCTTTAAAGTGTAGAGAAGAAATGTTAATATTCATACAACCTCCTTTTTTATGCCCTTGGATGGGCTTGTTTGTAAATAGATTTTAACTTGTCAATAGAATTATGGGTATAAATTTGGGTGGCAGCCAGTCCGGCATGCCCTAAGATCTCTTTGATAGCGTTGATGTCTGCACCGTTGTTTAAAAGATGTGTGGCAAAAGTATGCCTTAATACATGCGGACTTCTTTTATCTATTGTAGTTACCATATCCAAATATTTTCTCACTATATTATATACGGCTTTTGAGTATATTTTATTGTGTTTAGAAGTAAAAAAAATGTAACTATTTTTATCTAAAATAATGTTTTCTTTTTTGACAAGGTCAAAATAATGTTCTAAAACGTTTTTAATGTTTGTAGTCAATGGAATAATACGTTCTTTATTTCTTTTACCTAAAACTTTTACGGTCTGTTCGTAAAAATCGATGTCTTGTTTTTGTATATTTACTAATTCTGAAACACGCATGCCGGTAGCATAAAACAGTTCCATGATCGTTCTATCTCGCCAACCCATCAAAGAATTTTCAAAAAGCGCTTCAGAAAAAAGATGTTCCATATCGCTTTCTGCGACAAAAGCAGGAAGTTTTTTTGTAATCTTAGATGCAATAATCTGTGTTACAGGGTTTTTTGATACTGTTCCTATTCTGATATGATACCGATAAAAAGAGTTGAGGGCACTTAATTTTCTTCTAACGCTTCTTGCGGAGATGCCCTCTTCCAATAGCGTAATCATCCAGGTTCGGATCGTTGTGGCATCAATTTCCGATAAATTTTCTGTATTAAAAGCTTTATTAGTATAAATAAAAAACTGATTCATGTCGATAGCATAAGAGGAGACGGTATTTTCAGACTCCCTTTTTTCAAATTTCAGATAGTGTAAAAAATCTTCTATTATCTTCATTAATAAGTTTTTAAAAAAGTAGTTCTAAGTACATTAAAACAATTCGACCCTCATTCAATTACGAAGTAAAAGACATACAAAGGTAATAAAAAAAATTATATAAAAAAACAGTACAGAAAAAGAATTATAATCCAATAAACACCGTTTGTGGTTTGAAAAAATTTGTGTAAATTTGCACGATATTTTAAAAGAACAAATTTATGGGCTTTTCGGTCATTATTACACTCATTATTATCGGGCTTTTGTGCTTAGCTTTAGAAATATTGATTATTCCGGGAGGAGTGGTCGGGTTGATTGGCGTTTTGATGATGGGTGGTGGGGTTACGATGGCTTATGTAAAACATGGACTTGCTGCCGGCAATATCACATTAATAATTACTTTTGTGGTTTGTATTGGCTCTATAGTTATCATTTTACGTTCTAAAACCTGGCGAAAATTGATGTTAAAAACCAATATTGACAGCAAAGTGAACGAGATTGATGAAGAAAAAATACAAATTGGCATGGAAGGAATCGCCATTTCACGCTTAGCTCCTATGGGCAAAGGAAAATTTGACCATGAAACGGTAGAAGTCTCTTCTCCTTTTGGGTTCGTAGATGTGGGGAGTAAAATTGTGATTTATAATATTGAAGGAAATAAAATCTTAGTAAAACAAATTTAAAAAATATAAATTATGGACATGATGACTGTTGTGATCGCTATTGTATCACTTTTTTTATTAATCTTTCTACTGTGGATGGTTCCCGTTGGATTATGGTTTAATGCCCTCTTAAATGGGGTTAGAGTTTCTCTATTGCAACTAATCTTAATGAGATGGAGAAAAGTGCCGCCAAGTGTTATTGTTAATGCAATGATTACCGGTACTAAAGCAGGACTTAAACTCAATAGAGACCAATTAGAAGCACACTTTTTGGCAGGTGGACACGTTGTGGCTGTGGTTAGGGCACTAATTTCTGCCGATAAAGCTAATATGTCTTTAGACTTTAAAGCGGCAACTGCTATTGATCTTGCCGGCAGAAACATCTTAGAAGCCGTTCAGACTTCTGTTATTCCTAAAGTAATTGACACTCCCCCTGTAGCTGCGGTAGCAAAGGATGGTATTCAGCTGATTGCTAAAGCTCGCGTTACGGTACGTACCAACATTAAACAACTTGTAGGTGGCGCCGGCGAAGAGACTATTATTGCACGTGTAGGCGAAGGTATTGTTTCGGCTATCGGTTCGGCAGGTAGCCATAAATTGGTGCTTGAAAACCCAGATTCTATCTCTAAATTAGTATTAAACAAAGGGTTAGACTCAGGCACAGCGTTTGAGATTCTCTCTATTGATATTGCCGATGTAGATGTGGGTAAAAATATTGGTGCACTCTTGCAGATGGACCAAGCTAATGCCGACAAGAATATAGCTCAAGCTAAAGCCGAAGAGAGACGTGCTATGGCAGTGGCTTTAGAACAAGAGATGAAAGCCAAAGCTCAAGAAGCACGTGCCAAAGTAATAGAAGCCGAAGCCGAAGTCCCATTAGCCCTTTCGGAAGCCTTCAGAAACGGTCATCTGGGCGTTATGGATTATTATAAATTGGAAAATATTAAAGCTGATACCCAAATGAGAGATTCTATTGCTAAACCGGTATCTTCACAAAATCGAAAAAATGACGAAATTAAATAATTAATCACCCTATAAATTTTAATAATGAAAAAAATTACCTTAATTCTTTTTAGTATATTCATAATAACCTCTATGAATGCACAAGACATCAAAAAATTACCGGAACCCATCAAAAAAGGCGGCATGCCTTTAATGGAGGCATTAAATTTAAGAAAAACAGACAGAGATTTTTCTTCCAAAGAACTTGACCCTCAGACGTTATCCAATTTATTATGGGCTGCTAATGGTATTAACCGTCCTGACGGTCGTCGTACTGCACCTACAGCACGTAATATGCAACAAATAGAGATTTATCTCTATATGCAAGATGGTGTTTATCTCTATTTAGCAAAAGAACACGCACTTCAATTGGTAGTCAAAGGAGACCACAGAAAAGAAGCAGCTAAGCAACCCTTTGCTCAGGTAGCACCGGTTACCTTGGTTTTAGTTGCCGATTATGCTAAGATGAATATGGACGACAAAGAGTTAAGAGACCTTTACGCAGGTACCGATTGTGGTAATGTATGTCAGAATATTTACCTCTTTTGTGCTTCCGAGAATCTATGTACCGTTGAGTTGGGCATGATTGACAGAGAATCCATAGAAAAATTGTTGAAAATCAACGGTAAAGTACTCTTAGGACAACCGGTAGGTTATCACAAATAATATCAGTTTTTAGAACTTCCAAAAGGTTAGCCGTAAAACGACTGACCTTTTTTGTTTAACAAACTCAAACAACAATTTATTTTGAATTTTGAAGAGCTTCTCTTACTTTAAATTCTAATTCGTCCATTAAATCAGGATTGTCAAGTAGCAGTTGTTTGACTGAATCGCGACCTTGACCTAATTTGGTATCTCCATACGAGAACCAAGAGCCTGATTTTTTTATAACATTAAGTTCTGAACCTATGTCAATAATTTCACCCACTTTAGAGATACCTTCACCAAAAAGGATATCAAATTCAGCTTGACGGAATGGAGGAGCTACTTTGTTTTTTACCACTTTTACTCTCACATGGTTGCCAGAAGCGAGGTCTCCATCTTTCAACTGTGATACTCTTCTTATATCCAATCTAATAGAAGCATAAAATTTAAGAGCATTGCCGCCGGTAGTGGTTTCAGGATTACCAAACATGATGCCAATTTTTTCGCGTAGTTGGTTGATAAAAATACAGCAGCAACCGGTTTTACTGATTGTAGAGGTCAGTTTTCTGAGTGCTTGTGACATCAAGCGGGCTTGTAATCCCATTTTAGAATCTCCCATATCGCCTTCAATCTCACTTTTGGGAGTCAGTGCTGCAACGGAATCAATAACAATGATATCTATAGCACCCGAACGGATCAGATTATCTGCAATTTCGAGGGCTTGTTCGCCATTATCGGGTTGAGAAATTAATAATTCTGCCGTATTAATATGCAATTTTTCGGCATAAGCTCTATCAAAAGCGTGTTCGGCATCTATAAAAGCAGCTATACCGCCATTTTTCTGAGACTCTGCGATAGCATGCAGAGCTAAAGTTGTTTTGCCTGACGATTCAGGTCCATAAATTTCGATCACTCTTCCTTTTGGTAATCCTCCTACTCCGAGAGCAGCATCTAAGCCGATAGAACCGGTAGAGATAACCTCAATATTCTTGTCAACAGGAGAATCTCCGAGTTTCATAATTGAACCTTTACCAAAGGTTTTTTCCAATTTTTCTAAAGTAGAATTCAGCACTTTAAGTTTTTCAGCATTTGAAGTTTCTTTGTCCATAACAGTAAGTTTTTAGTTAGTAAATTAATAGCACAAAAATACAATTTTTTTGTTTATAAAGGTCTTGTTTTGAAAAAAAATTATATGATCTTTATTTTAATCCCTAACTCCCAATAATAGTACGTAATAATAAAAAAAAATCTCAGAGAATAATGTTATTACGATTTTTTTCTATAGTTTTATCTACAATCCTGCCGAGAGACTCTTTTTTGAAAGCGTAGTGAAAAGGACTCCTATATAAAGGCGCGGACCGGTAACAAAATCTTTTTGCCAATTGGAAAGATTTAACAGATAATCTACCTTGATATTTACTTTGATCTTCTGTGTAGCCTTTATTTCCATACCACAAAATGGTACAAGTGCTAAAAAACCGAATTTGTGAAAATAGATATCACTTGTATTGTTTTGATCATTAAAATTATCCGGCAAAACAAGGGTCTTTTGTGAGCCTCCTCCAAAGGTAAATCCAACGTATGGTGAGACCACCTTTTTTTGCCAAATACAATCTATCAGTAAGCCTCCCCATCCGGTAGCACAGTAACTCTTGTCTTTAAAATGAAGGTTTGTAGAATAACCTTCTCCACCAAATCTAAGATGCTTACCAAATAAAAAATGGATCTTTCCCCCTATACCAAAAGGGAACCCAGAACGAATATAATCTCTAATACGCCCATCGCCGTCTGATACCTCAAAAGTATTGCTCCACACATAACCGGTATGCAACAGCATACCTCCTGAAAATCCTTGATACACTAATCTGTTTTTCTTGTTTTTTTGGGCCGACGAATAGAAAAATAAAAAGAGACATAACATTAAAAAGAGACACTTTTTCATGATCTTAATTTTTTACGGAAACATAAACTTCAAGCAGCTTTGAATCCCCTATAGGCACTAAATCAAGATTTTCCATACATGCCGGTTTAAGTAGCACCTCTCCTTTTATAAGTATTTCTATTTTTCCTTCTCCATGAGGTTCGGTGAGAAAATGCACTTCTCCTGTTACACACATGTAAATGACAAAAGAATCTATGGTGTGATAATTTTTCTGAAGAGGTTCTTTAAGTTTGATTAAATTGATGTTGAAATAGTCATTTCTAATGATTGGGCAACTTCCATTGTTCTTTTCTTCATAGTCAATTTTATATTCTTGTTCATCATCAAAATGGATGGCTTCTAAGGCTTCTATCACATGAAGTTCTCTTGAAAGCCCTTGTTCGTCTGTTCTATTCCAATCAAAA
>JAITTF010000251.1 GCA_031287215.1 Bacteroidales bacterium | reverse complement strand
GGCCAACTCCAACGTCAGAGTAGTATTATTCAATAGCATACTCTTGGCAGGATTATTCAGTGCTTTTTTTTTTATCGTCCCCCCACTTCGCTTTTATCATCTCATTTTGTGTAGAGTCTGACACAGGTATAACAGGAATTTTGTATTCTTGTTGAGGCTCAATAGCAGGTAGTTCCGGAATGGTATAGCCATTAAATTGTCTCATATAATTATATAACTCTGTGCGAGTATTAAAAATAATATTGTTTAGTCCATATATTTTATTACCTCTTACTCTCAAAATAGCCTTTTCCTTATCTTGTAAAAATTTATATTTTGGCTTCTCACTATAATTGTTTTTTACGGGATTGTCAGGAAAATCAGATTTTACAAAAAAGAGAATATCAGAATGAGTTTCATCTATTGAAATTCCATTATCACTGGTTACAGTGCGGATGACGAAACGCCTTCCCACCAACCTTCCATCTTTGTCTATCCATTGTATCTCACTTCCTCCATGACGTACAATATATAGCGTATCGTTCATCAATTTAGGATCACCTTTATATACTTGTTGCACTAAAAAAGTTTGGAGTGTATATATGTCCTCGCATTTATGATTACCTACAGCATCATAAGCGTCAAAAGTTTTTACTACTTTCCCTTCAATAACAAGTTCAGCTTTGTTAAAAAAATCTTCATTGCTAAGTAAATCTTTCTTTAAATTTTCTTCTCTGATTTCTTTCCAGTTGTTCGGAATAACGGGCTGTGAAAACATTGTTAATATGCCCATTAATGCGATGATTGTTAAATAAATTTTTTTCATAGGTTTGTTTTTTAAAAAGTAATTTTAATAAGATTGGCTGCAAAGATATAGGATTTTAATTGAAGCGGCGTGTTTAATTGTATTATCGCTCCTCATTTATCTGTTGAAGTTGGTATAATTTGATTTTTTTTTGTACTTTTGCACCGTTGATTAAATTATAAACAAAAATTGTATAGGGTATGAAAATAGCAGTGTGTAATGCACACCATTAGACATATAAAATAGCGTAAGCTATATTCTTGCTTTTAGAAACTTCCACAAAAATAAAAAAGTAGGTTTAGGATAAGTAACGCTCGCAAACAAGCGGGCTCTCTTGTCAGATCTACAGGTTGTGGAAGACCTCTAAAAGCGGATAATGAAGTCCGCTTTTTTTTATTGTCATTTTTTTTTAAAAATATGACGACGGTTCGACCGCCACAACATAAAGACAGCATCGCAACTGTTCTCCAAAAAATTGCGACCTACTTGTCGGGCATGACAAGGGCGGATTATTTCCTACGAAAAGCCATACAGAGTAGAAGGAACAATATCAATATTAACTATGGTCTGCTAAAGGAGCGGACTTAAAACTAAAAAAGAAAATGAAAAAAGTAAACATTCTATTAGCAATAATCGCAACATTATTTGCTTTTATTTTCTCGTCATGTGAGAAAGAAACAGACAAAGAAGAGACAACCAAAGTAGCGTCTATTGACTCTTAAATCAAATATTATGAAAAAAACTTTATTTGCTTTCTTTTTTGGAGTATTCTTGGTTCTTGTTACATCAGGACAAGACACTCTTAGTTCTAAGATAGACCATATCAATGAGCAAGAATCAGAACAAGCTAAATTTAAACAAAATAAGTTTAGTGTATTTATTGATTTACCGGGTATAGATTTTTTATCTGGATACGATAACCTAAAAACAACAAAATCTAATGTTTTAAGAATTGTTGCTGCCGGATTTGATTATAATTTTTCCGAAATAGTAAATTTGGGATTTCGAGTATCTTATTATCACGATCACACCCTCTATCTTCATGCAAATGATGAAGAATATGAGCATCAAGCACTCTAGTTTGCTCCCATAGTGAAATTGCACCTTGGAAGAAATCAATGGGTGGTCCCTTTTTTAGAAGCATCCTATATTTTTAGTTATGGGAAGTATTATTCTAATTTTGAATATCCATATTCAGAGAATTACACAGAACACTATATTCGCCATATTATTTCAGGAGGTATAGGACTTAAAATTTATGCCTCTCGTTGGTTAAAAAAAACTAAATATAAAAACAATTTTGGAATAGAAACAAGTTTTTCTAAAGCCTTGTTGCTTTTTGATAATACTCTTATCGTGCCTTTACTAGACAGAAGCAGTTATAGGTTATCATTTTTTTACAGATTTTAATTATGAAAACAAAAAAAATATTTTTAGCCAGTATCATCCTCTTATGTACGTTATTTAGTTCCGCACAAGAGGTGAATAAATATGAAAAATTTCAAAATAGAATAAAAAAAGGAACTTCTACTTTGGGTTTGAATATTAATCTTTTAGATAGCTACGAAACCGGTGCTTCTATTGGATTTTTTGCTTCTCCTTCGATAGATTATTCCTATTTTTTATTGAATAGATTCTCAATTAATACCTCTTTGAAATTTAAGAGAAGTCTATATACTAACTACAGTACAAATCCTATTTTTCCTACAGATGAAAAGGATTATCATAGTGAAAAAACGATAGATTTATGGTTGAGGTACTACTTTTTTAAAAGGGGAGGCTTTTTTGTCGGTTTAGGAGGTAGTTTTGGGCATATAGTTGTAGATAAACCTGATGGTTTTATTGGAAAATTTTATGCAGCCCCTAAATTTGATATAGGTTATAGTTATATGCTCACAAACGTCTGGAAACATATTGATAATAAAGTTAGTGTGAATTTTCTAATTTCTTCTCGTATTCCTTTAAAAAAGTTTTCTAATTTTGACATAAGCGATATTGAATTGTCTTATTTTCCATTCTTTTATGTAGAAGTAGGAGTAGTTTATCATTTTATCAAGACAGAAAAAAAAGGTGCAAAGCGAGCTAAAATGAACTATTATGATTAGTATAGATTCTGCTATTGAGATCGGTTTCGATGTACCCTTCTATCGTCTTGGGAATAGAAAATGGTGTGTGAGCGATCGTCTTGGCTACTAAATCAGGAATGTTGGTAAACTTGATTTTTCCTTGCAAAAACATTGCTACTGCTACTTCATTAGCAGCATTCATGGCGGCGGGAATATTGCCTCCCCGTTGAGCAGCCTCTTTGGCGATCTGCAAACAAGGGAATAATTGCAAATCAGGAGCCTCGAAAGTAAGAGCAGGATATTGTGCAAAAGAAAAACGCGGAAAGTCGGTGGCGACTCTCTTGGGATAGGTAAGTGCATATTGGATAGGGAGTTTCATATCCGGCAATCCTAATTGTGCTTTCAAGGAGCCATCGGTAAATCTGACCAATGAGTGTATGATAGATTGAGGATGAACCACCACTTCAATATCTTCCAAAGGGACACCAAAGAGCCATTGAGCTTCTATGACCTCCAACCCTTTATTCATGAGTGTAGCACTATCAATGGTGATCTTATGTCCCATACTCCAATTGGGATGTTTTAGTGCCTGTTGTAGGGTTACTTCTCGCAATTCTGCCGCCGTTTTGCCTCTAAAAGGTCCCCCTGAAGCGGTAATGATCAATTTCTCTATTTTGTTTTCAAATTCACCGGCAAGAGACTGGAAGATAGCGGAATGCTCTGAATCAACAGGTAATAGAGGTACTTGATTTTCTCCGGCTTTTTGCATCATCAACTCACCTGCTACTACTAAGGTCTCTTTATTGGCTAATGCAACAGGTTTGTGGTATTCAATAGCGTGATATACAGGCTTTAATCCTGCAACCCCTACAATGGCTGCCAAAACCATATCTATGCTGTCCATCTCTACAATATCTATCAAAGATGATTCGCCTGCAAATACTTTAATGTCTTCATTTTGTAACGCTTCTTTCACTTTGGGATACCATAACTCATTGACAATGACTACGGCATTGGGTTGAAATTCGAGGGCTTGTTGTATGAGTGAATCAGCATTGTTGAATGCGGTAAGCACCTCTACTTCAAGTAAATCAGGAAGGTTACGAATGACTTCCAACGCTTGTACACCGATAGATCCGGTAGAACCTAATATTGCAATTTTTCGTTTCAAGAGAGTTCTGTTTTTATTTGATACCTTTAATAGTTTTGTAAAATGGCGTAGTTTTTCCGGTAGCAATATCGGTAAGTTTCCGCTTCAGAAACATTTTTTTAACTTGTGGAAGTCTGTCAATGAATGTTTTACCTTCTAAATGGTCATACTCATGTTGGAACACACGGGCAGTCAATCCATCAAAAATTTGTTCAACAGTCTCTCCGTTTTCATTACAATAACGTACTTTGATGGTTGATTTTCTGGTAACATCGGCGTGAACATCAGGGATACTCAGACAGCCTTCGTTGAAAATAGAATCATCGCCATACTCTTCCAAAATAACAGGATTGATCAAAGCTAACTTAACCGGCTGAAAATCAGGTTCAGTTTCCGTAAAAGGGGCTGTGTCAATCACAAATACGCGAATAGATTTTCCTACTTGTGGGGCAGCCAATCCTACGCCGTTGTCGTGATACATAGTTTCAAATAAATCTGCAATAAATTGTGGTAATTCACCGCTTTTAGGGTCAATTTCCACTGCTTGCCTTCTCAAAATTGGATGTCCGTAAACGTAAACCGGTAATAGCATTTTATTCTAAATTTCTATTGTTAATTGTTTCTAATTGAAGTAAATATGATTGCAGGATGAGGGTAGCACTGATTTTATCCACTAATGACTTATTGGCTCTGTCTTTTTTCTTCAGTCCGGCATCTATCATGGTTTGAAAAGCCATCTTAGAAGTAAAACGTTCATCCATCCTAACTATTGTCATATTGGGCAATTCTTTAGCAAGATTTTTCACAAAAGGCTCAATAAAGCGGGCAGAATCAGATTGTGTATTGTTCATTTTTTTGGGTTCTCCAATAACAATAATATCCACTTTTTCTTTTGCGATATAGGCTTTTATAAAAGCTAAAACCTTAGAAACATGCACTGTTTCTAAGGGGGTTGCACAGATCCTCAACTCATCGCTCACGGCAAAGCCCACCCTTTTTTGACCATAGTCTATTGCTAATACTCTTCCCAATTGTTTTTTTTTGCAAAAATACAGGAAAAAGAACAAAGATAATAAAGAAATAATATTTTTTTTTATTTTTGTTGGATTATAAAGATTTTTTATCTAATTTTGCGGATAATTTTTAATATAGAACGAAAATATTATTTATGAAGAAATAAGAGCGTTTGTTTTTGTTTTTGTCTTTCAAAACTACCTAAAAATCACAAATACAGCTAAAACAAAAACAGACGCCGTTTTTTACGGCGTGGTTTTTTTATTAGTTGTAGGGTATTGGTAGTACCTCAAAGATGAGTAATAATGCCACGCTTTTTATTTTGAGGAGAATGAGATTGTTTATTAACACCTTTAAAATGGATATAATCAAATTTGAATTGCAAAACAAACATTCAATTACAATTGAAGAAACCAATGAAACATCAATCATATCAGTCTCTACGATTCTCTATATTGATTGTAATAAAGGTGTAACTACTGTGCACACAATAGATAGAAATATTAATTCAACTTTTTTTCTCAAAGAATTTGAAAGAATTCTTAAAAATTTAGGTTTTATTCGAGTACATCATAATACCCTCATTAATGGCAGATACATTACCAAAATCAGACATTCAAACGGCAGAGTTACTGTATTTTTGCAAAATATTGAAATTTCAGTCTCAAAAAGAAGGATAAAAACGTTGAAATCAGTGATAAATGAAAAACCACTTATTGACTAAATGTGATCATTTATAAAATAATCAATGACACTTATCACATAACTATGTCCACTTATCTGATTTGATTTTTTTAATTCATTATTGTTTTACTTTTGCAGTGTAAAAAATACAATAATTGTATTTTAAAAAAAGTATTGATTAAATAGCCCTTGAGGAGAGGACTTACTGCGTAAAAACAGTTAAACAAAACAAATGAGTAAAAAAATAAAAAAATCGCTTCGCCTAACAATAGAAGGTATGAAAATGTCTAAGACTGAATCTGAAAGAATCATAGGAGGAACAGGATCCACAGGTAGTGGAAGTAGAGATGCGTGGATATGCATTGGAGCTGGTTGCAATCCAGGTTGCAATACCAACGTTTGTGAAACTTGTACTTTGTGTGCATCTTATTCTTCTATTTGTGGAAACGAACCTACTTATTAGAAGTGTAATAAAAGGGTGAAAAAAATTCGCCCTTTTATTGTATTCAAGAAACCTCAAAACTGAAACATATTATGAACAAGAAAGAAATATTAATTGATGATGTCTTTATTGTCAACCCAGTTTACAAAATTAGAAATGATGTCAAACGATGTCGAATTGAAAATAATAATTCGTTTTATTTCAAAAGGACTGATGAAATTGAGAATATAGAATCTGGATTTTCTTGGTCTTTACATCCTGATTTGGCATATTTATTTGCTGAATTTGATGAAAAAAAATCATTAAAAGAAGTAATCAAAGATTTGTCATTGGAATATGATTTTTCTGAAGAAGAGGTTTTTGATATTTTTTCTAAATATATTGAAAACGAGGAACGAATTTGCACACCCATTGTTGGAAGTAAATGCTGTATTCTTCCCAAACATTTTTTAATCAAACAAGAAAAAGGAATAAAAAGCAACGTCTTAAATAAAGAGGAAATTCTTAAGATAATGAAGGAAGATATAGACTTAACTTCATTTCGCCATTATATTCCCAGCGAAATAACACTAATGCTCAACAATAAATGTGTCGTAGATTGTGAATATTGTTATGCTGATAAATCTGTAAATGTTAAAAGCCCTTTGCCTTTTAATAGAGTAAAAGAAATTATTTCAGAGGCGTCACATTTAGGATTACGTGATGTGAGTGTTGATGGAGGTGAGTTTTTTCTCTATCCTTATTGGAAAGAATTGATAGATGAGCTAAGAGAACATGAATATTATCCTTACATATCTACTAAGTATCCACTCACGAAAGAAATGGTGTATGATTTAAAAGAAAAGGGAATTTATTCAATTCAAGTTTCTCTTGACAGTGTGAATGAAGATGAATTAGTAAAAATATTAAATGTAGGTAAAGATTACCTCGCAAAAATGCAAAAAGCGATAGAATATTTGAATGAAGCAGAAATAGAAATTACTATAAAACCGGTAATAACAAAATACAATGATTCAACTGATTCGATTATAAACCTTTTAAATTATTTAAATACGGTCAAAATGGTAAAAAAAGTAAATTTGGCTCCGGTATCATATAGCATCTATAAGAATTTTGATTTTTCCTCCACTCTTGAAAAATACAATGAAATCAGGAAAATGATAGAACAACAAAAAGATAAATTCAACTTTACTGTGTTTATGCAAGGTGAAAATATAGAAATGTCACAAGAACAAAAAATAAAAAATTTTCCTCAACGCTCTCTTTGCTCCGGCAATATGAGCTCTTTTTTCATTTTACCGGATGGAAAAGTAACGATTTGTGAACAAATGTATTGGCATCCCTTCTTTATTATGGGTGATTTATCTACACAATCCATCATGGAGGTCTGGAATGGAGAAAAAGCATTATCTCTTTGGAATTATGACCAAGAAGAAATTCGAGAAATAAGCCCTTGCAAGCATTGCGTAGATTTTGAAGAATGTCGTAGAGGTCAAGGCAATTGCTGGAGAATTGCAATTTCTGCCTATGGAGAAGAGAATTATGATTTTCCTGCTCCAAATTGCCCTAAAGCATTACCGGTTACAAGACCATTCTACACTCCGGAAAAATAAAACGTTATAAAATAATTAAACAGGTTGCTGTAATAAAAATATTTTTTTTTCGTTATCAAATTATTCCTTAACAAAAACATACAAAAATGAAAAATTCCCCAATATTAAAAAATATTATTGCCGTCTTGATAGATGTGCTGCTGGTACTTGTAATTTCACAACTTTTTTTCTTTAGTATGGCATTGTACGGTTTCGGTTCTCAAGGGCACCATACCCTATTAAATCTTTTTATCATTGCATTGTTGTATAGCGGTTTTGCTTTCTTTAATCATTGGAAAACACCGGGGAGAAAGTTGTTGAGAGTAGCAGGAAACAAAGATGAACGAAAAGTATCAGATCATTCAGTGCCTTTTTTTCGCAATACAGGTTCGTTATTTACGGATTGGTTTTTGATATTTTCTTTAACAATGTTGTTAGACAGGGTATTACGTTCATTTTTATTCACAGAAACAATGCTCTTGATGATGATTGTTGCTCCAATTTACTATATGATCTTCTATTTTTTGTTTCGTAGAACTTTTGGAGATTATTTGTTTGGCATAGCACTAACATCAAAAAAAGAAAAAAGATACTTTCATGTTGCAATTTTTATTAGAGAGCTTGTTGTATTTGGTTTTGCTTTTTGGGTTCCGATGCTTTTGTTATATGTTGTTTTAGGAAGAAATGATATTTTGATCAATGCTTCTGTCATTTGTTTGTGGAATATCGTAATACTGATTTTCTATCATGTTGCCAATAATAATACTTGGTGGGGAAAATTAACTGCTACTCGA
>JAITTF010000159.1 GCA_031287215.1 Bacteroidales bacterium | reverse complement strand
CTAACATAAGTTTTAAAAGTTTTATTTGTTTTTCTGAAAATAGTTTAGAATCATTGTAATCATCTTCATATCCTGTTATGTACAATAATGCTGTATTGCCGTAATTATCTTTATCATTGACATTTGCACCATTTTGCAACAACAAACTTAAAATATCGGCATTACCATAATTTGCAGCAGCCATTAATGCCGTTTCTCCCCATTCATCCCTTGCATTTACATCAATTCCTTTTTGCAGGAAATAATCAATCACAGCCAATAAACGTTCAGTAACTCCTTCTGAAAAATGTAAATCAGCAGCATTTATTTGGTCTATCAAAACGGTTTGATTTTTTCCTGCGCCACGTTGCACTAACGATTCTATGCTTTCGTGTTCATCTTCGTGGTCAAAACTTAATTTTAATAATGGCGGATTTGAAAAAACGGTTCTCCATGTTGGGTTAATCCGTTCACCTGCTGCCTTTTTGTTTTCAATTAATATTATTTCGCTCCAATTATTGTCTTTTAGAACTTTGATGTGAGTGTGTCCGCTTGTTGTGTTGATTGGCTCAACTGCATCAAATTCATCATCTTCAAATAACCGAATTTCGTATATTGCCTCGCCTGATTCAAGTGCAGCGTTCAAACCCCATAACTCCCATTTATTTTGGGAGTTAAGTGTTGCAATTGCTGCACAAATTTTGGGGTCTGTACAAAAAATCTGTTTTTCTATGTTGCTCATATTCATATTATTGCATTATTTTTTTCTTTATTATTATTTCTAAAATAGATTTGTAATTCGTTGGTAATCAACATTTACTTCTGTCCATAAAGCGAATACAAACATAATTTAATTAGGTTTTTTCTTACCTTTTCTGTTCGTTTTCTCTCATTTTCACTTTTAGTATTGATGATACTTTCAAGAGATTTTTCAATAAAACATCTTTCCTCCATATACTGTGATAATTTTATACTTGATATTTGATAATGTTTGCAAAATAATTTATTTGAAAAATCGCCTCAATGATTTTTATGTAATCACCATTGAGGCAATTCGTTGAGAACTAAATGCTCCGTTTAAATGAACCTGTATTCGCATCATAGAGTTCGACTCTGCCATTTGATTTTGTAACAGTAATAACTTCACCATTAACGACTGCACTAACAGCGCCTGTAGCTATTCCACGAATGTATGAACCTTTTGCATCATAGGCTTTTACATTACCATTCTCTACTTTACAAACCATTATCTTAGCCATAATTTTTATTTTACGTCCGCTCCTTAACAGACATAATTCCTGTTCTAACGGCTTCACAGGTCTTGCCTTTTATAAAATAACTTTTTAATTTTTCGGGTCTAATGATGCTATAAATATCTGTCTGTTAAATAATTGCAATAATCTTCATTTCCTACATAAAACTCTTGCGTCAATTTCATAATTACTTCTTGATAGGTTATGTGGCTGAATTTTATATTGTCTTTTTTTACTATCTCTGCGAATTGTTCTATTTCTTTTCGATGTTCAGCACCGTCTTGTCCGATTACATCATACCATAAGTATAAAAGTCGAAAATCATTTTTATTATGATTCTTTTTTAAACCTAAAATGTGTTTTATTAATTGCGCAGCATCCAAATAATGAAACTTATTATTATCCGGACAGATTTCTTTTGCTAATTCATATAAATTTGATAAACCATTCCAAAAAGAGGCATTGTCAATATACTTTTGACCGATTCCTTTATGTTTTCTACTGCTGTACGGTTCTGTATATTTGGATTCAATCGCATAAGTTAAAGGATGAAGTCCATCTATGACAACGTCAATATTCGGCGAATACGGAAATATAGATTTGTCATTACTAATTTCAAATTTTTGCTCAAATTTGATTTTGGTTGCAGAAACATTTCTTGCTGACGAAAATATTTTAGGGTGCTTAGAGCCGATATTCTCTATCATAAGAGAAACTCCAGATGGATGTTTTGCGCATAACTTACAAGCATATACAATAGGATAAGCATCTTTTTTCTGCCAGTATTGAAACAAATTAACCACTATGGCAGAGGAAGAATGAAGTGCTTTCATTTTTGCCAATCGTGTTTTACTGTTTTTGGTCTCATTTCCATCACCAGAATTGTAACAATCTAAACTCTCTTTCGATAACTGTTCAAACAAATTATCAGTCAAGTTAGGCAGATAATTTTTTTCACCTCTGTCGGGAATAGTGCCTCCAACGAGTTTAAAACCTTTTCTACTTGCCCAATTTTGTTGCTTGAATTTAATAAATTCTAATCCGGTCATATTTTATTAAATTTAATTGTCATTCGACTCCAAGATGACAGGATTATTCAAAAAGAAAGTGTGGAGTTGTTCGTTTATCGTACAGGAGGCTCTGACAAAGCCCAGAAACAAATAAACAATACTCCACACTTGTAAGCATATGTTTGTTTGAACATATCGCTATCCAAGTGATGAATGTTATTGCTTATCCCTGTTTCTTTGAAACTGTCAGATTCCTGTACAGGATAAAAGCGAAACACTTTCACCAATATTTTGCCGCTTTTGCGACCAACAAAGATAATAATGTTTTACAAAACAATAACAATCGATTGAATATTATCTTCTTTGTTCCGGGCTTATTCCAATACGAACTAATAAACCTTCCTAAAGAAAAACCACCTTAATACTCTCATTAAGGCGGTTTTTTTAGATTCTGCGAAGTTACTGTTTTTTCCGATATTTTATACCATGCTTTTTACAGTAATAAAAGAATGTTGCGATTGTTACTCCTGCTTCTTTTTTATATTTCAAGCATCTACTGTATTGAATATCACAATCACCCTCACCAAATTTATCACTCATACGGCTTACCTTAGTGAACCAATCTCTTCCTTCTTCCCCAAATTCATGAGCAAATGCACAACCAATTTTGAACCAATGTTC
>JAITTF010000150.1 GCA_031287215.1 Bacteroidales bacterium | reverse complement strand
GGTTGCTTGGAAGAAAAATATAACGCTTACTAAAAATCAATTAGCTATCTTAAAAAGTTTAGATTGTGGTGTATAAAATAGAGGGGAAAGTTAGGTTATATACAAGTGTGTTATCGTTTAGATGCGGCACAAATACAAAAAAGAGAATTGGCAAGTTTATTAAAAGTAGGCGATAATTTTCCGAAATATATTGTCACATTGGATGATTTTTCGTCAGGCACAACGCCCGAAGGCATACAAATTGTGCATCTGCGAGAGTTTTTATTACAAAAAAGATGCTCTTCATAGAACATCTTCTTTACAAAAGTTATGAAAAATCAAAAAATAGCAATTATTCAGCTATAACTTCTAAGTTAATTGTAACTTTAAAATCCTTGTGTAATTGGATTTGAGCCGTATAAGTTCCTAATTCTTTAATGTGATCATTTTTAAGGATTACTTTTCGGCGGTCAACTTCAATACTATGTTGTTCTTTCATTGCATCTGCAACCATAATATTACTAACCGAACCGAAAATAGTACCTTTTTCGGAAGATTTAACAGGAATAGTAATAGTTAATCCTTCCAGTTTTCCGGCTAAAAATTCAGCTTCTTTTCTAATTTTTTCTGCTTTATAAGCGCGTTGTTTAATCGTTTCTGCCAACATTTTTTTCTTTGGCTCAGTAGCTAAGATGGCATATCCTTGCGGTATAAGATAATTTCTACCATAACCGTCTTTTACTTTAACGAGGTCATCGGTAAAGCCTAAATTTTGTACGTCTTGTATTAAAATAACTTCCATGATTTTCCTCCTTATTGATTGGTTTTTAAATTATCAGCTACAAAGGGTAATAAAGCTAAATGTCTTGCTCTTTTAACCGCTTGAGCTACTTTCTTTTGAAATTTTAAAGATGTACCAGTCAATCGTCTTGGTAAAATTCTACCTTGCTCGTTGATGAACTTTTTTAAAAATTCAGCATCTTTATAGTCAATATACTTAATACCACTTTTCTTGAAGCGGCAATATTTTTTCTTTCTAATATCAACCGATATAGGGGTTAAATATTTAATATCTGTTTGTTGTGCCATTATAATATTACTCCTTCCTTCTCTTCTTTTTGTTGTTTTTCTTTTCTTAACTTACGTCTTTTTTCGCTGTATGCAAAAGCATGTTTGTCTAAAGAAACAGTAAGATATCTCATGATTTTTTCATCACGACGATATTGCAATTCAAAATCTTTAATAATACTTGGTTCTGCATCAAATTGAATAAGATGATAAAAACCGGTGTTCTTCTTTTCAATAGGATATTCAAATTTCTTCAATCCCCAATTCTCCTGATGGAGAATTTCGGCTCCTTTTTCGAGCAGATAACTCTCAAATTTTTTAACTGTTTCCTTCATCTGTTCTTCAGACAAAACGGGAGTCATAATGAAAACAGTCTCGTAATGATTCAACATTTTTTGTTTTTTTTAATTAATATACTATATTGTTTTATCCCCTGTTTTGGGGGTGCAAAGGTACAACTTTTTTTTAATATTTTAATCACTTTTTTTTACAGAAAAAAAAAGTTCACAAAGAAAGGATTATTGTTCTGTTTTGTCTCTATTTTCGTAATTTAATTTATAATAATCTTGATAAATTCCTGTGGTTACATTATTGAGCCATTGCTCGTTAGCGAGATACCATTTTACAGTTTTCTCAAAACCTTCACTAAATTTTATTTTCGGTTCCCAGCCTAACTCTTTTCTTATTTTAGAGGCATCAATAGCATACCTAAGGTCATGACCTGCTCGATCAGCTACATAAGTTATTAATGAAAGCGAATCTCCTTCAGGGCGACTAAGTAAACAATCTGTGATTTTTATCAAATTATGTATCAAATCAATATTTTTCCATTCATTGTTTCCCCCAATATTATAAGTTTCCCCTATTGAACCATGATGAAAAACGGTATCAATAGCAGACGCATGATCTTCTACATAAAGCCAATCACGAACATTAATGCCTTTGCCATAAACAGGCAAAGGTTTTTTGTTTTTAATATTATGAATAAATAGGGGTATCAATTTTTCTGGAAATTGATTAGGACCATAATTATTCGAGCAGTTGGTAATAATCGTTGGTAATCCGTAAGTATCATGGTAAACTCTTACAAAATGGTCCGAACAAGCTTTAGAAGCAGAATATGGGCTATGTGGATTATAAGGCGTTTTTTCGGTAAAAGCACTACCGTTATCTGCACTTCCATATACTTCATCGGTTGAAATATGATAAAATAGATGTTTTTGGTTACTATTTTGCCAACAATGACGAGCTGCTGCTAATAAATTGACTGTTCCTAAAATATTTGTATTAATAAATTCCATTGGATTTAAGATAGACCTATCCACATGAGATTCGGCAGCCAGATGAACAACCCCATCAAATTGATGTTTTTCAAAAATCATATTTACAACTTCTGTATCTACAATATCTCCTTTAATAAAGTGATAATTCGGCTTATTTTCAATATCGGCTAAATTTTCGAGATTACCGCAATAAGTCAATTTATCTAAATTATAGATGTCATAATCAGGGTATTTATCAACAAACAGGCGTACAACATGAGAACCAATAAATCCTGCACCTCCGGTAATTAATATTTTTTTCATTTTTATCGTCTATAATAACTTAATGGTTGAACTTGCCGCTCAAAATGATAATATTGAATCGTATATAGATTGGAAGTATTATGATTAATAACAGCAAAAAAACGATCAATATCCCATTTTGAAGTTTTATATTGATCTGTAACATTTGAATAAGGAATAAAATCAAGTGTTCCTGTAAAATCTTTCTTATATCCCGTAAGTGTGGTCTTTTCACCATCGGTGTTAATGAGGGTAATTTCTTTCCACAAATTATCGACAAAGATATGTTGTTTTATTTCAGGATCTATTTCCAAAACAATGTCTTCAAAATTTAGATTTCTATATTCAGAGAGCATATCAAGAAGTTTTGTAGTATCGTAATGAACTACAGGAATACCGCTACCATCAAATAGAGCGAAAGAACGGGATCCTACTTTCACAATCTTAAAAGACTCTTCAGGATTCATAAAATCAACCACTTTTAAGGTATCTATACGTGTAATTTTAGTAGCAAAGATTTGATGAGTAATCCAAACGTATGGATCAGGATTAAACTGTGGCGTTAAATATCCCCTAAAACCAGGAATATAAACAACATGTGGCTCTTTCATCCCTTCTAAATAAGCAAAATTAGCCATATTATCTTGCGTTGATGGTCCCATAAAATAGGTTTTAATCAACTTCTCTTTTTCTCCAAATTTGAGAGAAAAAAGTTTAAATAGAGGTCGTTTAGCATAGATCTCAACTTTAATTCCTTCAGTAGCAATGATACCATTTACGGCAGAAGTGGCTGAATTAGCAACTGCATTTTTCACCCTTAGATTCTTCATCACCTTCAGCAGGGCTTCAATCATAATATTCATTCCCTGTAAAGAATCGTTCACTGTCCATCCCCCGGATAGACGTTTTAAGGTTACGATATTACCATATTTGTCTGCCATGAAAATTTTAGTAATTTCAGAAGTATCCTTGACAGCAAAAATTTCTGAGGATACACCTTTAGTTTCAGGATTAGAAAAAACATCATTCTCGTATAGCACTACAAAAATGGCAGTCAATACCAAAACCGCTGTGATAATCAGGGTTATCAATCTCTTTTTCTTCATGTTGTATTAATTAGAAAAGTTATAAAACTACTTTTTCTTCATATTCTTCAAAACCTTCAATGATATCTCCGACTTTAATATCGTTATAATTTTCGATATTTAATCCGCAATCTTGACCTACAAAGACCTCTTTAACTTCGTCTTTAAAACGTTTTAAAGAGGCCAATTTACCGGTGAATACTACAATACCATCTCGAATAAGGTGAACTTTGGTATTCCGGTTTAACTTACCATCAAGTACGATACAACCAGCAATATTACCCACTTTAGTAATTTTGAAAACCTCTCTAATCTCAAGATTACAAACGATTTTCTCTTTAATTTCAGGAGTATGCATTCCGGCAATAGCATCTTTTATCTCATTAATAGCGTTGTAAATAACAGAATAAGTACGGATATCAATCTGTTCTTGTTCGGCTAATTTACGTGAACTTACTGTTGGTCTAACCTGGAATGCAATAATAATAGCATTAGAAGCAGAAGCAAGGATTACATCGCTTTCTGTAACAGCACCTACAGCTTTGTGAATAACATTTAACTGAACCTGTTCGGTAGAGAGTTTTAATAATGAATCGGTTAACGCTTCTACGGAACCATCAACATCACCTTTAACAATGATATTCAATTCTTTAAAGTCTCCAATCGCAATTCGGCGTCCAATTTCATCCAAAGTGATATGTTTTTGAGTTCTAAGACCCATTTCGCGAACTAATTGAGAACGTTTTGTAGCTGCAATACGTGCTTCATGGTCAGAAGTCATTACTTTAAAAATTTCACCTGCCTGAGGAGCACCATTGAGTCCTAATAATAAGACAGGAGTTGCCGGACCGGCAGTTTTAATCTGCTGATTACGCTCGTTATACATGGATTTAATTTTTCCATAATAACTACCCGAAAAAACAGGATCTCCGATATTGATAGTTCCATTTTGAACTAACACTTTAGCGACATAACCTTTGCCTTTATCCAAAGAAGATTCTATGACGGTACCTATGCCCGGACGGTCAGGATTGGCTTTTAATTCAAGTAATTCAGCTTCCAATAAAACCTTTTCCAATAATTCTTTCACATGAGTACCACGTTTAGCATCTATCTCTTGACATTGGAAATTACCACCCCACTCTTCCACGAGAATGTTCATGTTGGCTAAACCTTCTCTAATTTTCTCCGGTTGAGCATTAGGTTTATCTATTTTAGTAATCGCAAACACCATCGGAACGCCTGCTGCTTGAGCATGGCTGATAGCTTCCTGAGTTTGAGGCATGATAGAGTCATCTGCAGCAATCACGATGATAGAAAGGTCGGTAATTTTAGCACCACGGGCACGCATAGCGGTAAAAGCTTCATGTCCCGGAGTATCTAAGAAGGTAATTTTTCTTCCTTCTCCTAAAGTAACTTCGTAAGCTCCAATATGTTGTGTAATACCTCCAGCTTCACCGGCTACTACATTAGTTTTACGAATATAGTCAAGCAGTGAGGTTTTGCCATGGTCAACATGACCCATAACCGTAATAATTGGTGGTCTTGGTTTGAGGTCTTCAGGACGGTCATCTATTTCTAAAGAGGTCTCTTCTTCGGTCTCGGCACCAACAAATTTGACCTCATATCCAAATTCTTCTGTCAACAAGGAGATTGTTTCTGCGTCTAATCTTTGATTAATAGAGACCATCAAACCTATGCTCATACAAGTAGCGATGATATTATTAACCGGAATATTCATCAAAACAGAAAGGTCATTAGGCGTAATAAACTCTGTAACTTGAAGCACTTTCTGTGATTCTTGTTCTTGACGTTCCATTTCAGCCATTTCATCATGGATATGCAGACGTTTTTCTCTTTTTCTCTTTGACGTTTTAGATTTGCCAAGAGGTTCAAGACGTTGCATAGTCTCTTTGATCTGTCGGTCAATATCTTCCTGAGAAATCTCCTCTTTCTTTACTTCCGGTTTTTTCTTAAATTTACTATCGTCCTTTTCATTTTTGACAGGGACGTGTTTTATTCTCTTACGTTTTTTCTTTTTATCTTTATCGTCTGTTTTAGGACCATTCTTTTTAGAATTATCTCTCACTCTTTCAACGGGGAGTTCGATTGTTCCCAGTACTTTAGGACCGTCCAATTTTACAAATTGGGTCTGCATGTGTTCTATCACCGGTTCGGATGGTTTTACTTCTACGGGTTCCGGAGTTTTCGTTTTTGATATGACAGGTTTTGGTTCTTCTACAATAGGCTTAAGATCAGGAGTTTGCACTTTTTGCTCTTCTTGAGTTGTATTTGCATTAGTTTTTTTCTTCTTTTTCTTTGGGTCAAATTCAGATAAATCTATTTTATCGACCACTTTAAATTCTATAGGTTGAGAAAAAACAGTATCAATATGTTCTGTGGGTTCTGGTTCTTTTTTCACTTTTTTTATCTCAGCAGGTTCTTCTTTCTCAACTGGTTTTTCTTGAAGTTCTTCAACGGTTGGTTCAGGAGATACTCCTATCGGTTCTACTTTTTTCTCTTTTTTCTTTGGGGTAGTATCTTCTAACTCTATTTTTCCGAGTATTTTAGGACCTTGTACTTCAACTGTAATATGTTCCGGTTCATGTACGACTACCAGAGTTTCTTCTTTTTTCTTAGTTATAATAGGTTCCGGTTTTGTAACGACCTCTTTTTTGGGTTGAGAAATTTCCGGTTCAGGGGCAACCACATCAGAATCTTCAGTACGGGCTTTATTAAAAGTACCTACTTCGATGGTAAGAGATTTTTCTTTAATCTGTTTTTCCGTGTTGTACTCTTTCATCAGAATTTCGTACATCTCAGCGGTCAGTTTTGTATTACTATTATCCTCAATATTAAAACCCTTTTTGGCAAGAATTGAGACAATAGTCCCTGAGGACACATTAAACTCGCTAGCCGCTCTCCCTAACCGGGGTATTTTCATCGTTTCTTCGGACATATATTTTTTTCTTTTTTTTCTTAAATTAATTTATAGTTATTTTGTAGTATTATAGGTAGGAAAAAAGAGAATTTATTCAACTTCCAACTCTTTTTTGATAGAAGCAATTACAGAGTCAACTGTTTCTTCTTCAAGATCTGTACGTTGAATTAATTCTTTTCTGGTTAATTGTAAAACACTTTTAGCGGTATCACAACCGATACGTTTAAAGGTATCAATTACCCATTGATCAAATTCATCAGAAAATTCATTCAAATCCACATCTTCTTCTTCAACGATATCATCTCTAAAGACGTCTATTTCATAATGAGACAATTTACTTGCCAATTTAATATTTGAACCGCCTTTCCCAATCGCTAAAGATACTTGATCAGGTTTCATATAAACGCTTGCCGTTTTATTTTCCTCATCAATTTCGATAGAAGTAATTTTTGCAGGACTTAATGCTCTTGTAATCAAAAGACTAATATTAGAAGTATAGTTAATCACGTCAATATTTTCGTTTCTCAACTCGCGAGTAATACTGTGAATACGACTCCCTTTCATGCCTACGCAGGCGCCAACAGGATCAATACGGTCGTCAAAAGTTTCTACTAATACTTTTGCTCTTTCTCCCGGAGATCTAACTACGTCTTTAATGGTAATTAAGCCGTCATAAACTTCTGGAATTTCGGTTTCCATCAATTTTTCCAAGAATACCGGCGATGTACGTGAGATGAGAATTACCGGCGAAGAGCCTTTTACTTCAACTTTAATAACAACAGCCAAAAGGGTATCTCCTTTTTTATATCTATCACTTGCAATTTGTTCTGTTTTAGGCAAAACCAACTCAACACCATCTTCGTCCACCACTAAAATTTCTTTACGCCATACTTGACTTACTTCACCAGAAATCAGGTCGCCAATGCGTTTTTCATATTTTTGGTAGATTTGGTCTTTTTCATGATCCATAATCCGGGTAACCAATGTCTGTCGTAAAGTGAGGATTTCACGGCGGGCAAAATCGGTAAGTTTAATATTTTCAACCACCTCTTCACCTACTTCAAAGTCAGGTTCAATCTTAATGGCTTCCGAAAGAGCTATTTGAGTGTATTCATTAGTAACTTCGTCATCTTCAACTATTTCTCTATATCGTTGAATTTCCAACTCTCCTCTATCCACATTTACGATAACTTCAAAATTAGCATTAGGACCGTATTTTTTTACAAGGGTAGTACGAAAAACGTCTTCCAAAATACGCATTAAGTTCTCTCTTTCAATGCTTTTAAATTCTTTAAACTCAGCAAAAGTTTCAATTAAATTTGAATTGTCTGCCATATTCAGCTATTTTTATTTGGTTATATTCTTTTTGTTATTTCTATAATTATCAACATTTTAATTTAAAAAAAACTCCCACCAAGCAGTGAGAGTTCATTTTTTATTATCCTGTTGTCCAACCAGGATTCGAACCTAGACAGACAGTACCAAAAACTGTAGTGCTACCGTTACACCATTGGACAATCCTTCTTTTTTTGAGGCTGCAAAGATACAATTTTTTTTTTTATCATCATCAATATCTTGAAAAAAACATGTAAAAATAATATTTTAATCTTAAATCAAAAAAAGGATCATTAAAAAATGTAACTAAAACAGGTTATACAAATTACTGTTTAGCCTTTTCAATCAGTGCATTTCCTTTAGTTTGTGCATCTGCAATGAGTTTATCACCCTGTTTTTGAGCATCTAAATTTACTTGGTCTGCTTGCTTTCGGGCTTCTTTTAAGATTGCATCAGCAGCAACCTTTTTAGCGGCTTTTTCTAATGGATTCTTAGTAGAATTAATCATTTTATCTGCTTCTGCTTGAGCATCGGCTAAGATTTTGTCGGCAGCTTTTTTCTGAGCGGCTACTATATCATCAGCAGACTTTCTGGCGGCGGCTACTAAAGCATCCGCCTGTTTTTGAGCCTCTTCTAATGCTTTATTGACGGTCTCTTTAGCAACCTCTTTGACCTGTTCTTTAACTTGTTCTACCGTACTCTCAATCATATTGCGGGCATTGTCTAACCCCACTGAAACCTTAGGTTTAGGTAATTTACCGGTCAATTTGAGCGCAAATTTGATTTCATTACCTATAGTAGTGTTAAAACCGGCAGCTGTTGCTTTTGCAGCTAAGGAGTTAGCCATATTTAAGGTATTGGCAGGGACTACCGTCATTGGCATGCTAATGACGGCGGTATAATCTACTGACTTGTCTAAGCCAACACTGCCCTGCTCTACTGCTACATTACCTTTATCTATCTTAAAATTAAACGGTTTTGTAAACATCTTTCCATTTACAATCGAGTAGGGAATCTCCAAATCTCTGAGGTGCAGATTTTGGTATTTCTCCAATTTAAGAGCCTCCGTAATACTGTTCATGGTCTCTAATTGCGATAATTTAATCTCTTTAATGGCTAATTTCCCATTCATATTCAGTTCCTCCAATACAATAGACATCTTTTCGTCCATTGCTGTATTCCCATTCATCGTCAAAGAGACTTTGCCGTCAGATTTTTTAAGGAATGGCAGGTATTTATCAAATAATGCAAAGGTATTGCACAACTCTTGCGTAGAAATATTGGCAACAGCGATGTCTAAGTCAACCAATCCTCTTTTGGGGGTAGGAGTAGCATAAGAACCACTCATGTTGAAACTGCCGGCAAATAGATTTGCAGCTAATTTGCTAATGGTCAACTTAGAATTTTTTATTGAGGCACCTAATAGTGCATTGTCTAAGTTAATATTATCATAAATCAACTTTTCGATTTTCAATTGGAGGTTTACATCCAAGTTATCAGGAAGTACTATGAGTAAAAGTGGTGTCTCTTCGGCGGCAGGAGTTTCCTGTTTTGGCGTCTCGTCCGACAAGAAATCATTCACATTCAGATAAGTAGAGTTAACCGTAAAATTGCCCTTTAAAGTACCATCTTTAAAAATGTAAGGTAAATAATTTTGCACATAACCGTTCGCAGCTACACTATTCCTCCCTATAGAGGCTTTGAATACCGGAATATTTAATTTTGCAGTTGTAAAAAGCAATTGTGCTTCCGGAACACGAATGTCTTTAGAACTCTCTTTACCGTCTTTGAACAACAACTCTTTCACCAACATATTCCCAGAGGCAACAAATTTATCATATTGCTCTTTTTCAACGTAAGAAAGTAAGCCTTTCAGTGCCAAATCCATAGTAAACATGCCACTCATATCCTGACCTGCATCAAGAGGATATACCTTTTTGATGTCTGCTAAATTGATTGTCCCTTTCATATTCATATCAATATTAGGGTCGGAGATAGGGGTAATCACGTGTGCCCACCAAGAAAATGGATTTTCTAAAATTGCCAAAGCAAATTTATTAATATCCACTATGGTATTATCCAAACTGCCACCTTTATTGGCAACTTTAGCATCTATTTCAATGTTAGTAACTCCTGCCGGCAGAGAAGGATATTGGAATTTGGCATTGTTGACCAGCAAACTTAACCCAAAAGCAGGGTATTGGTCTTTATAATAGTGTCCTTTAGCATAAGCGTCTAAAGCCACTTTGCCCTCTGTTTTGATCTCTTTAAAATCTTTAGCATAGATAGCGGGCACAAGCGAAAGAATATTTTTAAAGTCATTTTTAGGTATTTTGAGTTTAATATCCATATCAATAGGTTCTTCCGGCATTGCAACCCATCCTTCAAGTTGAAGAATAAGATCATTGAGGGCTATTTCGTTATCTAAAACCGTAAATTTATATTTATTAAGGTCAGCATCAATTTTAGATTTCAATTTAAAATGCAAATTATGGGCAAAAGGGATCTTATTCATGGCAAAATCAATAGAGGCGGCTTCCATAGCGGTTTTAAGGACGGTTTGGTCAGCCGAAAGATTCCCGGATAAGGTAAAATTAAAATCTTTTACTTCCGCTTTCATTGCACCCGGGATGTCGTTGTAATAGACATAAATATGACTTAAACTTACTTTATCAAATTTTAAATTGAGCGGAGCAGACTCTTCTTCCGGTTTTTGCACGGTATCTGTAGAATGGTAGATACTCCAGTTGGAGAGTGTATCTTGGTTAGTAAGCAGGTGCACTCGTGCATCATTAATCACCACTTTAGTGATATGATATTGGTCGGAAAAGAGAGAAAACAGATTAATCCCTGCCATGACCTCTTGAGCTTGCAAGAGCGTATCGCCTTCAAAAGGGGCTTTGTTCTCGATCAAAACCTTTTTTAAAACAACTGTAGGATTAGGGAAGTTGCGAATCAAACTCAAACGACAATTTTCAATAGATACTTTTGCGTCCAGCATTTTATTAGCCTCTTTCAAGGTAATTTCAAGGATCTGTTTTTGGAAAAAAATAGGAATAGTAATGAGCAATAATAATATTCCTAAAAGGGTAAAACCTGTAATTTTAAGCCCTTTTTTTACGCCTTTGGTAACTGTGATTTTTTTCATTTCTAATTTTTTTTATTTAAAGCAGCAAAAATACGTTAAAAAATTTTATTCAGAGAAAAAAAATATTTTTTCTCAATTATGAAAAGTAAAGATAAAATGAAAAAAAGTAAGATTATCTTTTGGATTTATAAACATCTACAACCTCTTTTTTGAAAGATCTTTCCAATTTGAGGTATTCAACAACCTCTTTTGCGTTTAAACACTCTTTGATTTTAGAGTAGAAAAAATCGTCATTGTCGGCTAAAAATTTTTTATGTTCTTTTTTAAGGTCAAAAAACAGCCAAATTTGTTTGTCATTTAAATTGTCAAAATTGACAATACCATGCTCTTTTTGAATATTATTTGCTTCTAATGCTTTATTGAAATTCTCATGGACTTCTTGTTCTCGAGATACATACGCATCAAAATAGTTCCAAAACCTTTCCGCTCTGGCATCTTCGGTAATTTTGAAATTGGTACGATAATAATTTCGTTTTATATCTATCACACAGCAGGTTTTTTCTAACATCTCCTTAACTTCTGTAGTATGAACTTTCTTAGTATCAGGTGCTTTTGTTAGTTTATCAGGAACTTTTGTAATACTTTGTGCTTGAATAGAAAAGCTAAAAAGAAAACCTATAGCTGAAAATATGATGAATGATTTTTTCATGATAATTGTTTTATTTATTAATAACAAAAAATGTCAAAATTGCTGAGGTCTGCCAACTCTTCTTCGTAATAAGCAGCAACTTGAAAGCTAACTTCATCATCAGGAGTCGTCACAGCAACAGTTGACTGAAAAGCATTTGGAGTAGCGATAGCTTTGGTCTTTACAACTGCAAGGGTCTCAGATGCATTAGCGATAGGCTCAATAGCAACATCAACTACTGATGGTGCGTCAATAGCAATCTGATCAATAGGAATATTTTTTTCTGTTAATTGAGCTAAACCAGGATCTGTTGTGGAGGGAAAATATTGAATAACAGTGAAGATGATTAAAAAAGAGGCTGCAATAGAGGTGCTGTATATAATTGTCCTAAGGCGTAAGTTTTTCTTTTTTTGATGGATTTTTTTGAATAAATCCTTTTTCATAGCCTCAAAATAATCATTTTCAGGCATTTCAAATTGGATATTAGACTTTAATTCATCAAGATTTTTCAACATCGTTATTGTTATCAAATATTATTAAACACTAATATTAATGACAGATATTTAAGGAAAAAGTTAAAACAGTAAAATGTTTTTTTATATGAAATTTGAATTAAATTAACTTTTTAATTCTTTCAATCATGCGGTTAAGACTATCCGAATTTTTTCTGGCACAATCAATATTCCATTTTTTTGTCCACTACCTCCTGTTTTTACACTACAACTACAAATAATTAGTAGAATATCAAAACATTACACAGGTTGTTTGGCGATTTTTAATAAAACTACAATCTGTTAACAATCAGTGCACTAAATTTTAGAGGTTTCCTAATGATTTTTATAAAAAAGTTTTTTATTCCCAAACCTCGATAGCGATTCCGGTGGTGTTGCCTTCGTCGTCGGTTACGGAGATGTGATGCTTTCCGGCAGAGAGATTAATGGAAATGGTATGGAAATCGGTAGTGGAGGTGGTGTATTGATTGTTGATATGCCAAAATAGGGTTGCATTACTGCGGGTGTGTGCCACTTCAAAAGTAATTTTTCCTTTTGAACCGTCCATCTGTTTGGCAATTTTTATACGGCTGTTGTTTAAAGGATATACAAATTGCATGCTCTTTTCATCGTCTCCGCCACAGCCTTTTAGAAATGGCGGTAGGGATTTGTAATTGGGATGATTTTGCTTGTAATACCATGCCCAAGAAGGAGGTAAGACAAAAAAGGTCTTAGTGGTTGTTTGATTATCAGCGATGCAATTTTCATAAACTCTATATTTTTCATCCAAAGAGAGAGTTACACTGATGTGATAGGGACAGGGAGTTGTATTTGTACCTCTGGCACAAATTTTTACAGTGTCAATTTCTTCACAAAAACGTCCTTTCAAGTGCCCTGATTGGTGGCATACTTCTACGGGTGTAAGTTTTGAGGTTGGTTCAGGAAACCACTTTGCACTGGGGAGGTGTTCAAAAATATCAAACATAATGGGACCGGCAGTTTTAGCACCCAGCAGTTCCGGTTTCCCTTCTCCTGAGGCATTACCTACCCAGACGCCGACAGCATATTTTGAGTTTACACCTACAGCCCAAGCATCTCTATAGCCGTAGCTTGTCCCCGTTTTCCATGCGATACTTTGCATAGAAGGGATATTACGCCAATCAATTTCTTCAGGGCGGTTTACCTCTTTGATCGCTTCAAATACTTGCCAAACGGCGGCAGACTCAAAAGGAGTTTTCATCACTTTTGTTTTTTCTCCTTTTTCCATCATAAAGTGTCTGTTTTCTATACCTAATAGACTCCGCCCCATATTGGCATACCCATTCGTAATTTCACCAAGTGTAGCTTCTGCTCCACCCAAAATCAAAGACAATCCATAATGTGAAGGCGATTGTTTTAGAGACATAATCCCGTTGTTTTTTAGAAAATCATAAAATTTGGGGACACTATATTGTTTTAAAAGCCAGACCATAGGCACGTTGAGAGAACGAGCAACTGCTTTGGAAGCAGGGACAGCACCATCATATTGTAAATTAAAATTTTTAGGCATAAATCCATTGATATTCAATGGAATATCTGGAATGAGAGTATTAGGAAGTAAAGTACCTTCTTGAAGTGCCAGATAAAAGAGAAAAGGTTTTAAGATACTTCCTGTGCTTCTTTCGGAAGTAATAATATCGACTTGATTGCCGGAGGCTTGTTGGTTAAAATTTACATTACCACAATAGGCAATTATTTCATTAGTCTGAATATCAATAACAATAGCAGCCATATTTCGGATGTCCATAAGGAGTAATTCGCTATTTCTTCTTTGCAAAAGAGCTTCAATTTCTGATTGCAGTTCTTTATTGATTGTAGAATGAATCTGATTGCCGGGTTTATTTTTAAAAAAGTAGTTGACTAAATGTGGGGCATTTTGAGGCAGTGGTTGTGGTTCTGAGGGTAGTGGTTCGACGATAGCGAGTTCGTAGGTTATCTGGTCAATCGTGTTGTTGTCTTTCAATTTTTTGAGTAGTCTATCTCTTTTTTCGAGGAGGGCTTGTCGATTTTTAGAGAGGTGTAATAGTGCCGGTGCATTAGGCAATATAGCCAGCACGGAGGCTTCACTCCATGAAAGTTGATGAGCTGCATGACCAAAAAAACGCCAAGAGGCAGCTTCAATACCTACAATATTCCCTCCAAAAGGAGCATGAGAAGCGTACAAAATCAATATTTTTTCTTTTGAATATCTAAATTCTAAGCGGGTAGCCAAAATACTTTCCCAAATTTTTTCTGCTATATTTCTGTTTTTATTTCTTGACAAACGAATTACTTGCATTGTAATGGTACTGCCGCCACTAACAATTTTATGGTTTTTGATATTCTGAAAGAGAGCTCTTCCCATCGCAACAGGATTCACTCCCCAATGCCAATAGAAATAGTGGTCTTCAAACGCCAGCAGACATTGTTTGTATTTATCCGGAACAGAATCAGCAGGCGGAAAGCGCCATTGTTGGTCTGAGGCTATCCGAGCGCCCAGCAGGTCTTCGTTTCGGTCGTTGACTACTGTAGCATATTCAACATCAAAAAGTTTACGGGGTAAACAAAAAATATAGGCAATAAGAAGAATGACTATACAAGAGAGTAGAATGAGCAGTTTTTTATTCTTGATTATCTTCTTCATACCATTCTGCAAAAGAGCTGTCGGTTTCACGCAATTTAAGGGCAATAAGTTTTAGATGTGCCGGGAATTGTTTTTTTAATTTTTCTGCGAAATAGCCCAATAGATTTTCGGTAGTAGGTTGGAAGGTGGTTAAGAAGACCTTTTCGTAATTTTTTTGCAAGAGGGTTATGGTTTCTGCATTACTTTTTTTATTCAATACTAAAGCATGGTCAAAAATGAGGACAATCTCTTCATTGACAATTTTTTTCAGGTCTCCAAAGTCAATAAGCATTCCGATTTTAGGTGAATTTTTATCTTGACAGGGAGTTCCTTTTACGGTAACATCCAAGTGGTAAGAGTGCCCATGAATATTACGGCATAAACCGTCATAACCGGTCAGTGCGTGAGCCATTTCGAAGGTAAATTGTTTGGTGATTCTAACGATTGACATATCTTTAAATTTTTGTGCAAATGTAATAGTTTTTTTTTAAATATCAAAATTTGATTTTCTCTTGATTTTCTCAATGATTAAAGATCGTTTATTTAGATAATACAATAAAGTATTTTTTGCCATCAAAAACAATACAGTTTGATTTTTTAAAGAAATGGAGATCCGGTATGATGGTGTCTTTTTGGATTTCTATTAATTGGCTATTGATTTTTCGAGTTCGTTCGTGATTATAGATCGCAAAACGATAGTCATTCTCTGTTTTATTAATCATAAAATCATTTACCAAAATGCTGTTTCCATGATAATTAAAATTAATTGCATTTCGATGAGGAATAGAATAGACGGTAACAGAAACTTCTTTTTTTCCTTCATACGTATAAAAAGCCATTTCTAAAGAAAAGACAAGGAGAGATGCTATTGAAAGCCAATAAAAGATATTTTTTTTATTCAGGAGAAAAAGATAAAAACCTAAAATAATTATATATAAGAGTATCACTTGTGATATTGAAAGGGCTAAATAATCAGATACAGCGCCCGGCATTTTTTCAATAAATCTAATAATAATATTCATTTTTGATATTTCAAAACAGAGTATTTGAGCAAAAAAAGTAGCAATAATGTTAGAAAAAGAGAAAACTAACACCACAACGCCGGAAATTACGATGATAAAAGAGAGCATCATCACAGCGATATTGGACAATAAAAAATAATTGGGAAATTGCCCGAAATAGTAAATACTAATAGGGCACGTAGCCAATTGCGCTGACAAAGATACAGAAATTAATTCCCAAAAATATTTAGTCAACTTTGTTTTAGGTGTCCATAAATTAACAATAGGTCTTTGAAAAAGAGCAATTCCAAAGACAGCAAGGTAACTTAATTGCAAACCCATTTCAAAAAGATATAAAGGGTTAATACACAGTAATACAAATAGGGAAGTAAAAAGGCTGTGATAGATATTGCAATTTCTATTGAATAAGTCTCCTATAGAGACAAAAGAAAACATCATGGCAGAACGAAGTACTGAAGGAGCTAACCCTGTAATGTTAGCATAAATCCAAATCAATGATAAAATGATGATGTTTTTAACCATTCTACTTTTTCGATTAATATCAAAAGAATGCAGTAAAAAATTGAGAATCATGTAAATAATCCCAACATGCATACCCGAAACACATAAAATATGACTAACCCCTGCAGAAGCGTAACTGTTTCTTAGTTCGGGATTTAAATTTTCGTTATTTCCTAATAAAATAGCAGTAGCAATGGCAAATTCATCACCGTCCATACCGGCTTTATTAAATTGGTCTATAAAAAAGTGTTGTATTTGAAAAGACATTTTTCTAACTGAAAAATGCTCTAAGGTATTGACTACTTGAAAATTTACTGGAGAAATATAAGCAGTATAGCGAATTTTCTTTCTCTGCATATATGTTTTAAAATCAAAAGAATATGGATTTGTATTCTTTTCTATGGGGTTGAATTTTGCATGGATGAGCAATTGATCTCCTATTTTTAGGTTACTACTTTTTTCAGTTTTTTGAAAATAGAGAATTGCATTTTCTTGAATAGGATTGTTTTGAAGAGAACCTTCTACCTTACATCGAAATTTGAAGGTTCTTTCTTTTTCAACAGCCATATCGTTAATTGTAACGATCCAATCTTTATTTTTCTGGAAACAATCCTTGTTTTCGGTTTCATTATTGAACAAAAGGTGGTGTTGAGTAGATAAGAAACCTGCAATAACAAAACAAATTTGCAACAAAATGGATCCTAAAAATTGTTTTTTATATTTCAATTTATGAAATAAAAATGCAGAAAAAAGTAAAAAAAATACAATAATAAAAAACAAATAATTGCTGTACTTAAATGAAAAACTACCCAAAAAAGCAATTAAAATTCCTAAAATTAATGGAAATAGTATTTTTAGAATAGGGTAGTTGTTGGAGTTCATCGTAGTAATTTGCCACAAATATACATAATTTTTTTTTGTATCTTTGTCGGCAAATAATCATCATTTATTTTTTTAAAATGGCAAAGATTGCAGCAGTTAAAAATGCTATTAAAGAAGAAATCAGAAAAGATATTAGAGGAGCTTTAAACTATAAAAAACAAAATAGATTTAGTGATGCCGATATCTATTGTGAAAATAATAAGCCTATTGAGGATGCTGTTCGTTTATTTATTACAAATTTTCGTAGTGCAGGAGGAAAATTTGTTCCTTGTTCTTCATCCAATTTCGTTCCTCGTTTGTTGCAACTTGTTGAAGACCAGAGATACAGTTCCATTTTATCCATTGACAAGTCTTTAATTTCTTTTTTACAAGAAAATAAAAAATCGGTTTCTAATATACTTTTTGACAACAAACCTGCTGATCTTGCTATTTTTATGTCAAATGCCTTGATTGCCAGAATGGGTGCTATTTGTTTAACACAGAAAAACATGCTCTACCCTTCGATTCATTATTTGGCAAAAGATATTATTATTGTGGCAGATAAAACTGCTGTTTTTGAAGATCTGAAAAGCGGTTTAGATGAAATCAACAAACAAAATAAAAAAGGTAACGCTCCATTGATACAGATTATTATTCCGGAAAAACCAACTCTTGTTGATGGAGAAGAACACTATTCTCCGGACTCTTCTCGAATTATTCTATTTTTTCTTACTGAATAATGAAAATATTAATTATTAGAACTATAACAGGTGTTGTTTTTGTATCATTAGTGGTATCCGTTTTTTTTCTACCTTCATGGTATGCTTACTTTTTGTTTTTACTATTTTCCCTGACAGGAACTTTTGAATATCAGCAAATGCTCAACAAAAAAGGCAATGATGTTCAGAAAGTACTGCCTTTAATTTTGATATTTACTTTGATTACTGCCGCTTTTAAAGAACCACAAATGTTATTTGTTTTTATTGCTATCTTTTTGGGAATTCTCATGATAATTGTAGAAATGTTTCGTAAAAAAGAGTTTCCGATCCAAAATATCACACTTGCTCTTTTTCCGGCATTCTGGATTGCGGTACCCTTTATGATGTCGTTATTTTTGTTAGAAACTCCGTTAAAGGGGAAACATGTTCTTTTATCTATTTTTATAATAATATGGTTTTACGATACTCTCGCATATTGTGCAGGATCTCTTGTTGGTAAACACCGACTTTTTGAACGCATTTCTCCAAAAAAATCATGGGAAGGAGCTGTCATCTCCTTTATAACAGTCTCCTTTGCCTCAGCAAGTTTTTTTTATATTCCATGGTTTAGCTTTTCTTCATTTAGTACAATTTGGCATTGGATAGGCTTTGCAGCTGTTATTGTTGTTGCAGCTACTTTTGGAGACCTCGTAGAATCGTTTTTTAAGAGGAGTTGTGATGTAAAAGACAGTGGAAATATTCTTCCAGGGCACGGAGGAATTCTTGATAGATTTGACTCTTTCTTTTTTGCTACTCCTGTTGGTTTCGTTTATTGGTATATCTTTGTTTTAATTTAGTTTTTGGAATTGCTAATCAAGTATAGATAATATTCCATTTGTTTTTCTTTTCTTTGTCGTATTTGTAACTCACGGCGTATTGATAAAAGTGTCAGCCGATAATTTTAATCTCCGTTCCGCGCTCTTTAAACGGCTGAATCCATTCTGGTAAATACATAATAGTTTTATCTCAATTTATCAATAATTTTCTTTTTTTCTTTCATAAACAGGTAGCCGATATGGAAACCTACAGCACTCATTCGCCAGCCAAATTCGCCTGAGGATTGCGCATAAGCAGGCAATACATCGGTGCTTTGATACACGAAATGAATTCTGTCCACAAAACCAATGTTGACATTAATACCAAAACCAAAATTATTGTGCAAGTTTTTGCCATGCACGATAAAATTGAGTGCAAAGGTTAAGTCCGGAATAAAATAACTTGAAGCAGAAATAACTGGTTTGCAACGCATGTAAATTATTTCATCTGGAGGTCTATTAAATAGGTTCTCAGGATGATCTTCGTCTTCAAATACACAGATTTCACTTGCTTCGTCAATATACCAATGGTTTGGAGCAAATAGAAAGGGCAAAAATTTAATTCCTACTTCAGGTTGAATAAACATATTGTTATGAATCGCTGCCAAATAAGAGGCTTTAAGCGACAATCCGATATATGGAGTTTTGAAATCGAAAGTGCGTGGTAGGTACAAATTCTCTTGGACAATCATCGTTATTAAAACTCATCATACTTACTAAAGTTACATTTTCCGCTTCATCTCCCATCCTTGATTAGCTGCATCGTGATGAATGAATTTACCCTTTGGATAAATACAGTTATTATAATGAAAAGCGACTGTATGAATCGGTCTATTTGAATAATCTTGTGAGGTTAGAACTTCCTGAGCAGGAAGTTCTAACCTCACAAGATTAAGTATATAAACAAAATAGCAATATTAATTTTCATCATAATCATTATAAACCTGTATAAGAATAAACAGAAAGGACTTGATGAACAGCATGAAGTTCTACTTGCAGAGGTATTATTATCTTCTTTAGTGCAAGAATAAAAAACTACAGCAGCAACAGCTACTACTATAACTGTGCTTAATATTATAACTAATTTATATTTTAATGTGTTAAATGAATTTTCCTGATTGTAGCTCAGGTTTCTTCGGTAAACTTGCCGAATACTTTCGATCTTATTTTTCCTCATTCTTTAAATTTTCTTTTTCTATGAGGTAAAATCATTAAATGAACGGAACAAGACAACGTTCATCAATGAACCTACATGTAAAAATGCGCAATTATTGTTTGTCGTAGATATTCATTCAATATTACAGGGCATTATTGATTAGCTATATGTCTTGCTGTCGTCATTGTTGCAGTGAGTTGTTGTCATAGCAGCCGACACGCATCCTGCTATGACTTAATATACCCAAATTAGTTTTGCACAATCCAAATATATCCCAACATGAGTGTGAAAAAAGTAAAGACAGAACTGATATTTGATACATTATAAATAACTTATACTCAAGATGCACTGCCAAAACCGCAGTGAAGTGAGCAATCACAGAGTCAAAAAAGTTATTTATCAAGCACAAAATTCGTTTCATTTTCATTCAAGCAGTTAGGGTACAAAAGTACATAAAATTTTCGAGAGTCTTGTCCTAAAATCAGGGCAAACGCATATAAAATTACCTTTTTTTACAAACAACCATTTTTTGCTGACTCATAAAATATAAAATTTTTTGCTTTATATGCGTTTACCCTGTTTTTATTTATTTTTGCAGCTAAAAAAAAACAGTTATTGGGTATGAATAAAAAACAAAAACGCCAACACTCCGGATCTAATATAAAAAAACAGTTTGTTCTATTAATTCTTCTGCTTGGATTTGGTTTTTTGCTTGTAATAGCAGTAACTCGTTATTTTACAGATAAACCAAATCATTTTGAATTTACAGAAACTGCCGATAATGTTCCCATCCTAAAATTGGAAATTCCTGCTAAAATGGAGGGTCGAACTGAACAAATTATTGAGCATCTTGGCTACACTGTAAGTTATAATCAAGATTGGAAGATTGCCAATTGGGTGGCATACGAATTGACGAGAGAGGAGGTAGAAGGGATTACACCTCGCGGCAGACATTTTGTGCCCGATCCAGACGTACTGGAAAAAAGTGCTATAGATGATGACTATCGAAATTCAGGATGGGATCGAGGTCATCTGGCACCCGCTGCCGACATGAAATGGAGCGTACAAGCCATGAATGAGAGTTTTTATTTTTCTAATATCTGTCCTCAAAATCACAATTTGAATGGTGGTGATTGGAGGATTTTGGAGGAACAAGTCCGTAATTGGGCTTCTGAAACCAGAAATTTGTACGTAGTATGTGGTCCTGTAGTGTCTCATAATCCTCCAACGATCGGTAATAATCGCGTAGTCATACCTACTGCTTTTTATAAAGTGCTCCTGAAGTATGAACTGAATACTTGGTCGGCAATAGGTTTCCTATTTGACAATAAAAGCGGGCACAAACCACTACATACATACGCCAAAAGTGTGGAAGAGATCCAAAAAATTACTCAAATAGATTTTTTTCCAGAATTGCCAGATGAAATTGAACAGAAAATAGAAAAGCAATTTGATTGGAATTTGTGGAGATAACCTCTCTGTAACTCCTTTGTTCAACTCTGTAACATTACCAAACTACTCCAATACCTCCGCTTCAATATGGTCTAAAAAAGCTAATATAGGGGCACAATCCCTTTCATCCGTAGGTAAATTGAGGATGTGTGATGCTATATGGGTAGCATTTGGAAAATCTTGAAGTTCCAGATCCCAGGGTTTTAAATCTCCTATGATCGGATGCAAAGGGCTGCTAAACCATTCGCCAATAAGGATATGTTCCTTTTTGGCAATGGCTAAGACCTTCTCACGGTCTTTAACTAATAATGGATAGAGTAAGAAAGAGTGATTTAGTTGCCATGACTGAGGAACATATTGTTTGTGGTGCTCTTGCAAATATTGTGTGTATATGGTAGCATTCTTTTTACGTAATACCATCAGTGCAGGCAATTGATCTATCGTTTTGATTCCTTTGGATATTTGTGTTTTTGACATTTTTTTGAAAAAACGAGCAGGTTTTTCAGTACCTATTAATTCTATCCCTGAAGAGGAGCCTTGTACAAGGTTGTTTTTACTGAGCCACCGGTATAATTTTAACAGGGTCCAATAAAAATAAGAACCCATAAGATACTCTTTAGCAAAGTATTGTAGTTTTAGAGAGAGATTGTCTTTCCATGAGGGAGTAACCATTTCTGAGCTTTGTGCCGACAGGGCAGCTATGAGCAAAGGATGGGTCGTCATCACAAAACCTCCTATGCCGGTACTAAAGGGTTTGTTCCATTGGGTAGAATAAAAGGCAGCATCACAATAGGAACCATTAGGTTGTCCGTTGTAAAAACCGCCAAAACCATGGGTACAATCTTCTATAGAATAGAGATGGTGCTCTTTAGCAAAGTCGGCAATTTTTTCTACATCCACCGACAAGCCAAACGTATTTTGACAAATGATGACTTTCGTTTTAGGGGAAATTTTCTTTTTAATTTCTTCAAATTCGGCATTAAAATGTTGACAATCTATATCTACATAGATCGGTTTTGCATTCAGGTATTTGATGGCATTAGCTACTACTACACAAGTAAATGCCGGCACAATGACCTCATCACCTTCTTGGATATTCATCGCTTTTAATAGCGCATACAAGCCTACTCGCCCTTTCCAATACAGAAAAATATGTTCGGGTGTTGTCTCTAAAATAGTGGCAATCTTTTGTTTAAAAAATAGCTCTTTGTTATTCATTTTTATCGGTTAGTTTGTGAAGTTATGATATTCTTTTTTTGAGGGCATGAAAGGCATAACCGGCAAAATTATAGAGAGAAAAAAATAGCGAAAGTCGTTCCGTTTTGCGGTAAACATGCCAAACGCCGACAGCCGCTTTTCTTTTATTGGCTGTAGTAGAATTGGGATTGATTCGGTAACAGGCTAATGGCTCTGAAAAACCGTAAGCTACTATACCCATTTTTAGAATTTGAAGCCATAATGCCATATCTTGGCTACTTCTTAAATTAGGGAATACTATTTCGGGTATCTGTTTTCTATCCAACATGACCGTCAGGCAACCGATAATCGTATTTTTTAAATATTGTGAATAGGTGATGGTAGCAGGAACAGGAATGGTTTTGTTTAGAGCATTGCCCTGATCGTCTATCAATTGATAAGCAGAAAAGGAAAAAGCAGCTTGCTGGTGGTTCATAAATGCCAGTTGTTTTTCCAACTTGTAAAGCAACCAAAGGTCGTCGCTATCCAAAAATGCTAAAAATTGTCCTGAAGCATTTTGAATGGCAAAATTGCGTGCTACAGCCGAACCATAGTTAGTAGGAAGTGCCCAAAGTTTTATTCTTTCATCCTGATTAACAAATTTTTGTACTATTTCTGTAGTGTTGTCGGAAGAGGCATCATCCACAACGAGCAATTCCCAACAGGAATAACTTTGCGCCAATACCGACTCAATAGATTGAGCGATATGTGAAGCCGAATTGTAGGAGGGCATAATGATGGAGACCAGATTCTCTTTCATGATGCAAAGATACATGATTTTTTTATAATCAATTACTCTTTGTCTTCTTTTGCAACCGGTTTAATTTCGGTGCTATCTTCACCGAGATATTTAGGGAGGTCCATACCGGCTTGTTTAAAGAGGTCATTGAGAGGGGGAATAGATTTCATCAACCCTGAGAGGAAGTTAGCGGTGGAGGTAGTTCCGTCTGCGGAGTGATTACCATCCCAAACGGTAATTTTATCAATTTTGATATTTTTAATGGCTTCCACTTGAGTACGCACCAGTTCCGGTAATTTTTCTATCAACAGTAGTTGATAAGCACTCTGTGCATCACCGGCGGCTTTGACCATTTTTTCGTATCCTTGGGCTTGTTTGGTCAATATTTCATAATAACCACGCGCTTCGGCGTCCATTTTTACGAAGATAGCATCAGCTTCTCCTTTAGCATTTTCGCGAATTTTTTCTGCTTGTGCTTGAGCTTCTATAATTCTGCGTTGTTTTTCGATCTCTTCTTGGACGATAATGTTGGCTTGTTGGGTAGCTCTTTCTCGGTCTGCGCGGGCTTGTTCGGCTTTTTGTTCGGCGAGATAAGCCTCTTGTAGTGCTTTAGCTTGTTGTACTTTCTCGGCGGTAATGGCAATTTTCATGGCTTCAGCCTCTTTTTCGCGGCGTGCTGCATCGGAGTTAGCAATTTCTATTTTTGCCATATTCTCTCCCTGAATAGCGATAGCATTAGCTTCTGCTGTTTTGACACGTGTATCACGTTGAGCTTCTGCTTTTCCAACGGTTTCATCTTTCATTGCCATAGCAATGCTTATCTCTTTATCTTTCTGAGTAATCGCTACTTTTACGTCTCTATCTCGCTGTGTTTCTGCAATTTGAACATCTCTATCTCTATCGGCGATGGCTTTGCCTGTTTCTCCGATTTTTTCTTGCTCGGCTACGGATACTTTTGCCTCATTGATAGCGCGTGCGGCGGCTTCTTGTCCAAGAGCCACAATATATTTTGACTCATCTGTAATGTCGGTAACATTGACATTGATCAATTTCAACCCTATTTTACGAAGTTCGGTATCCACATTATTGGAAATAGCATCCAGAAATTTATCGCGGTCGGAATTGATCTCTTCGATGGTCATAGTAGCAATCACCAAACGCAACTGACCAAAAAGCATATCTTTGGCTAATTCTTGGATTTGTGCTTGCGTGAGTCCTAAAAGCCTTTCAGCTGCGGAGTTCATGTGCTGTGATTCGGTAGAGACTGCAATCGTAAAACGACAGGGTACGTCAACTCTGATATTTTGTTTACTTAGTGCATTAGTCAAATTTGCCTCAATGGAAATAGGTTTCAAATCGAGAAAAGCATAATCCTGAATTACAGGCCATATAAAGGCACCGCCTCCGTGAATACATTTGGCTGATGAGCCGCCTGTATTGCCGTAAACGACCAGAATTTTGTCCGAAGGGCAACGTTTGTACCTTTTTATGAGGGCTACTACTAAGATAAATCCTACAATAATAGCAATGACAATGAGATAAAATGGGTTCATAATATTTTTTTTTGTGATTTATATTTATATTTTCTCCACTAAGACGGTTTGACTGTCTAAGGTTTTCAATACTTTAATTTTACTTCCGGTAGGGATTTTCTCTCCCAAAGTAAGGGCATCAATTTCGTGGACAGCACCGCGAATGCTGATTTGGATTTTACCTCTTCCACTTTTTGCCGGTGGTATCGCAAGATAGACATCGGCGATCTGTTCGAGTGTCTCTTCGATATGAAAAGTGTTGTCTTTATTGAGCTTCATAATCATTTTTAATAAAAAGAAAAACAACAACAAAAAAACAACGCCCGTAAGGCAAGCAAAAAAGACTACCCATGATTTAGATTCAAAGGTATTATAAAAACAGACCCCTCCCCATCCCAAACCGAGAAAAAAGTTGGTCAAATTTTTCAAAGAAAAAAATTGAAAAGCACTACCACTACCGGCATCTGCATCCAAATCGGCATCTAACCCCTCTTGTCCATCTAAGCCTATCAGGGTCATCACCATCTGAATAATAAAAATCAAAGAGGTAATACCTGCTATTATCCAATAGACTTTGAGTGCGGGATCTAAACTATTAAACCATTCCATAATATCGTTTTTTTTTATTTTTAATTAGGTGCTCTTTTATCAAAAAATTGCCCTGCAAATATAGCGAATATTTTAACACAAAAAAAAAGAATTAACCCCATTTTCCCAAAAAACAAACATATCATTATTTTTATTATTTTTGCAGGTTGAACCAACTCTGAAGGAGTTGTGGTATTGGTGTAGGAGAAAATGTGCCTTTTGAAGGGATCTTCTTAACTAAAACTATAAAATTAATAAATAAAATCAATTTTAAAATGAAAAAATTTTTATTATTATCTTTTTGCTTCTTATTAGCATGCTTCTCTTGTGCCACACTTTTGGCTCAAGTTACCATTTATTCGGAAAACATGGGTACACCTTCGGGGACTATCAATGTTAACATTTTTACAGGCTGGTCAAATAGTACTGTTACCTATTTGGGTGGTGGTGCTTGTGATGTACGTATTACATCTCCTTCTTCAGGATACACTACAGCCTCAGGTGCTGGCAATGTAATGATTAACAATGCTACCAAATGGTTTAAAATAGGTGGAATTAATACGCTTGGTTACACTAACTTAAAACTCCAGTTCGGTTTAAAAAAATCAGCAGTAGCAGACAATGGCTCAAATTTCAAGATAGAAGTTTCTACTGATGATATAACGTACACCTCCTTATTTTTAGACAATGTCTTACCAACAGGTAGTGGTACGGCTATTTGGCATTATGTAACTATCTCGTCAGGTATTCCGTCATCGGCAACTATTTATTTGAAATTTTCAGATCTGACTAATGAAGAATATAGACTTGACGACCTCTTGCTTACGGGAGTTTCCGGTGCACCTCCGGTAGTAGCCACTCCGGTAATCACGCCGGCAACAGGGCTTTTCTCTAACTCTCCTGTTACGGTTTCTATTTCTTGCGCTACGTCAGACGCTACAATCCGTTATACTATGGATGGTTCGGAACCTACTACCTCATCTGCCATTTACTCTGCTCCCTTTGATATTTGTGAAAGTACTACCATTAAGGCTATAGCCTGGAAATCCGGTTTTACCGAAAGTGCTACCGATACCTCAGTGCTTACATTGCCTGTTGCTACCACTTACACTGTTACCCTTCATGCCGGCACCGGCACTGTGGGCGTACCTTCTGTTGCTCAGACCTATTGTGATGAGGCTTTAGTACTGCCTGCCGCTACCCCTCCTGTTTCTTGCGCCCCTTCAGATCCATGGGCTTTCTACGGCTGGTCAACCGTACCGCTCTCCACAGAAACTGCTACTGCCCCTACGATAGTCTCTTCTACGAGTTACGTACCTACTACCGACCATACTTTGTATGCCATCTATGCAAAAAGCACTCTTTCGGGTAATGTGTATGCTAAAATTAATGATGTCAGCGAATTAGGAATCGGTGCGCGCTATCTGATTGCCGCTCATAATCTAAGTAATGAATGGAGAGCTATCAGAGATACTCTCACCGGAAATAACCAAAAGGGCGTTTTAGTTACCGTATCAGGCAATCAGATAACTTTACCGGCAACCTTAAATCCTACTCCTTTTACTTTAGAAGGCTCTATCGGCAATTATCAATTCAGAGTAGGTACTTATTATCTTACTGCAACAAGTGAAGATAATAATCGTTTAAAAATAACTACAACTCCTGATATTTATAGTAATTTTACTATTAACGTAAACTCAGGAATAATATCTATTGTTTGTACGGGAAAAGCAACACGTAATGTTATCAAATATAATTATGCCGATGCCACAAACCTTCTCTTTTCTTGCTATAATAACTCTTATAACACCAATGTTACAGACGAATTATATCTATTCAAAGAACATGAAGAGTTTATTTATTATTCCGAGCCTTGTCAGGCATGTGCAACCCTTCCGGATGTAGGAGCTGTAACCGTAGGTACAAAAACAGCACATAGCGTAGAGATTTCATCTCCTATCGGAAGCGTAGTGGCAGGTGCTCATTGTACGATTACTGATTATGGATTTGAATATGATACAGTAGCTGATTTTTCGACTGCTACTACGATTTCACTCTTCGGTAGTGCTTTTGAAATTACCATTTACGGTCTTGACTGTGGTGGTACCTATTATGTAAGAACTTTTGCTACTAATGGCTTTGGCACTACCAATAGTGCTGATTCAACCATTACTTTAGAAACGGTTCCATTGAGTACGGTTTCTTTTGATGCCGGTAGCGGTACAGTAGCTACTCCATCGGTATCACAGACCTATTGTGAAGAAACTCTTGTTTTGCCGGCAGCTACTGCCCTTGCTGTTACTTGCCCTCCTGCTACATGGACTTTCTATGGCTGGGCTACTGCACCACTTACTACTGCCACTACCGGTGCTCCCACAATTGTTTCCTCTTCAAGTTACCTGCCTGCAAGCAACCATACTTTGTACGCTATCTATACCGAAGGTACGCAATATTATACCTACCCCAATCCTGCTTTAGCTCCTACCGACCTCGTAGTTTCCATTATTGATGGGGATAGCTATACTTTCTTTGGTGTTCCTCTTACCCTGCCGGGGATCTATACCCATTTGCTTACCACTGCTTTGGGTTGTGATAGCCTCATTAGGCTTAACCTCATCGTTACCCCTTCCGTAGGGGTGCCTTGCGGTACAGCGATAGATGCTGAAGGCAATTACTATTATGGCATCTTGATCAATGGCGTTTGCTGGTTAAATTCTAATTTAAAAACACAACAAGACAGCCTTGGCAATTCGATTACCTCATACGTCTATGTTTCTGATGAATATTCTAACGAAGCTAATAATGAAATAGAATTTGGCAGATTGTATGACTTTAGAAATGCGCAACAAGTGTGTCCTCAAGGCTGGAGACTGCCTACCGTAGCAGAAGCTACCTCCCTCATCGCAGGCGGCACCGATGATCTGAAAGCTACTGACCTCAGCTATTGGAAAAATGATCCTGCTGTTACCAATGCTTCAGGACTTACCGTCAGACCGGCAGGTTATTATGATCCTTCGGTAGGAGGTGGTTATCTGTTGCAACTCTTTGGCTATTTCTGGACTTCCGAATCATCGGCTTCCGAAACGGCAAAAGCTTGTAACTTTATTACCGGATGCCCTGAATCTTATATTATTGATTACAAAAAAGCAAATGGCATCAGTGTGAGATGCGTAAAAAAATAAAATAACGCTAACTTGAATTTTTTATTCCTATTTTATGAAGAAAAATATCTGTATTAGTCTGGTTTTGACTATCTTAATGAGCTGTACAATAGTTGCTCAGAATGCTTCCTATTCTGTAAACAATACCAAAATGAATCAGGTATTGCGTTCTATCAATGATCTTTACGTGGATACCGTTGACTTTACCAAATTGGTAGAGACCGGCATTGTGGAGATCTTGAAAGAGCTGGACCCACATTCGGTTTTTATTCCCGCCAAAGAGGTTGCTACTGCTAATGAGCCGCTGCAAGGTGCTTTTGATGGGATTGGCATCACTTTCCAAATCATCAAAGATACAGTCAATGTGATGGAAGTGCTGGTAGGGGGTCCCTCAGAAAAAGTAGGGCTGATGGCTGGCGATAAGATTGTAAAAGTAGATACTTTTGATGCTACCGGCAAAAAAATTTCTAATAAATGGGTTGCCGACCATGTGAGAGGTACTAAAGGCACTAAAGTACACCTCTTTGTCAAAAGAGGTAAACGCCCCGAACTGATAGAATTTACCATCACTCGCGACAAAATCCCAATGAACAGTATCAACGTCTCCTTTATGGTGGACAAAAATACCGGTTATATTCGCTTAGAACGCTTTGCACAAACCTCAACAGCCGAATTTGAAGATGCCCTCAAAACTCTGAAAACCAAAGGACTTAAAAACCTCATCTTTGACCTGCGGGGTAATGGTGGTGGCTATTTGGATGTTGCCTTTAAAATCTCAAATCAGTTTATTAAAGAAAATAACCTCATCGTCTATACCGATAATGTGCATCACTACAGAGAAGAGATGCGCGCCCAAAAAGAGGGCTTGTTTAAAAATGGTAAATTAATCCTCTTAGTAGATGAAAATTCGGCTTCTGCCAGCGAGATCGTTTCCGGTGCCGTACAAGATTGGGATAGAGGTCTGATTTTGGGGCGTAGGACTTTTGGCAAAGGATTGGTACAAAGACCATTGAATCTGCAAGACCACTCCCAAATCCGTTTAACTACTTCACACTATTATACCCCTACAGGTCGTTGTATTCAAAAACCTTATAATGATGGGTTAGAGCAATATTTTTCTGAATTAAACAACCGCTACAAACGTGGTGAGTATATCACTGCCGATAGTGTCTCTTTTCCTGATTCATTGAAATATTATACCCCAAGAGGACGTGTGGTTTATGGTGGTGGCGGTATTATGCCCGATATTTTTATCCCTTATGATACCTCTAAATATTCTACCCTTTATAATGAAATGTATAGAAAAGGACTTTTTAGTGCCTTTACACTTGATTATATGGAGTCTAATAAAGAAAATTTGGCTGCAAAATATCCTACTATCGACATTTTCAAAAAAGATTTTAATATCTCTGACGACTTGTACCAAGAATTTATGGCTTATGCCAAAAAAGAGGGCATCAAAGATACCGTACCATTGCTCTTTTCAGCAAGAATGACCTCTTTTATTAATGATAAAAAAGGCAGTTTAGATTCTCTTTATACTAAAATTGAGGATATTAATCAGTTGGATCAATTGGAAGTTATGATGCAAGATTTTATTAAAGAGTCTTATAATATGTCCGTTAGATTAAGAAACGAAGAGAAAGCGGGAGAATTTATCAAAGAGTATCTTAAGTTTGAATTTGCACGCAATCTGTTCACTTTTGGCGAAGCCTATCAGATTTTCTTGTTGAGTGATGATACTTTCCAACATGCTGTAACTTTGATGAAAGAGGATAAAACTTTTCAGAATTTTAAGATCAATTATTAATCATCTATACAATAGCATGATTTCTAAACAGACTATAGATGAGATACTGTCCATTGCAAAGATTGATGAGGTAGTCGGAGATTTTGTTACCCTGAAACGAAGGGGACAGAATTTTGTAGGCACCTGTCCTTTTCATGACGATAAAAATCCATCCATGTATGTAAGCCCTCGCTTGGGGATTTATAACTGTTTTGTGTGTGATGCCAAAGGGGGAGCTGCAAAGTTTCTGATGGAACATGAGAAGATCTCTTACCCTGAAGCACTGCGCTATTTAGCAAAAAAGTACAATATCGCCATCCAAGAAGAGGAGGAGAAAACTTTTGAACAGAAAACCTCCGATACCCTTCGTGAAAGCCTCTTTTTGCTGAATGATTTTGCAGAAAAATATTTCGTTGACCAGCTTTGGAATAGCGATGAGGGGAAAACTTACGGATTGAGTTACTTTAGAGAACGCGATTTATCGGAGTCCACAATCAAGAAATTCAGGTTAGGATATTGTCCTTCCGGCTGGGATCAATTTACACAAATAGCCCTCAAAAGCGGATATAAGGAAGAGTTCCTTACCCAATTGGGATTGACCAAAAAAAGTGAAAGTGGCAAACTTTTTGATTTTTACCATGGTAGAGTTATCTTTCCTATTCACAATGGATTAGGAAAAATTGTGGGCTTTGGCGCCCGTATTTTACAGAAAAACGAAAAGAGTTCCAAGTATTTCAACTCTCCCGAAAGTGAGATTTATCACAAGAGTGAAATCCTTTACGGATACTATTTTGCTAAAAAAAGTATCCGTGCTAAAGATAATGTCTATTTGGTGGAGGGTTATACTGATGTGATCTCTATGGTGCAATCGGGGATAGAAAACGTAGTAGCCTCTTCAGGGACTGCCTTGACCGAACGCCAAATCAAACTGATTGCCTCACAGACACAAAATATTACAGTACTTTACGATGGTGATAATGCCGGCATTAAAGCCTCCCTTCGTGGAATTGACATGCTACTGCAAGCCGGTTTGAATGTGAAAGTAGCACTGCTTCCCGATGGTGAAGACCCTGACTCTTTTGCCCGTAAACATCGTGCCTCCGAACTCACCGCTTTTCTGGAAGAAAATACAACCGACTTTTTGCTCTTTAAAGTTAAAGTATTATCCAAAGAAGCCGGTAAAGACCCCGTAAAAAGAGCGGCTATGGTCAATGAGATGATCAACTCCATTGCAGATGTGAGAGATGCCATCGCCCGCATGTTTTACGTCAAAGAGTGTGCCTCTATTTTTGAACTGCCGGAGGAGACCCTCAATGCTCAATTGCGTAAAGTAATCTGGAAAAAAATACATGCTCAGGACAGTACCGAGCCGGTATCCGATGTGGTCATTAATCCTGTAACCCCTCGCCCTGAACTGCACACCTTCAAAGAAGACCCACTGAAGAATATCGAAAAAAATATGATATTGTTGATCCTCAAATATGGCATGTTTGATATTGATATTGAACGCTTTGACGATGAAGAAAAGCCTTTCTACGAGAAAATGAGGATTGACCAATATATCTTTGATGAGTTATATGAAGAAAATGTACTTTTTGCCAATGCACTTTTCCAGAAAATTTTTGAAGAATATCCTGATATTGCCCTGCTTTCTGAAGATCAAGATGAGATAAAAAAACGATTTTCATCGCATGAAGATACAGCTATTCAAGAATTTGCAATTCAACATCTGCTCAATACCGACCCTACCTACAGTCCCGATTGGGAAAACAAATTTGATGTAATTACCAATACATTAGACAATAATCAGAAAAAGCTCACCGACAATGTCGAACATCATGTTAATCTATTTAAACTTAGGGTTTTAGAAAAATACAGAGAGCAATTAATGCTTGAATTATCACAACCTCATCCCGAATTATCAATTCCTGAACAGGAAGAGGTTACAAATAATATCACCAAGAAATTGATAGAGGTCTTAGAGAAGCGCAAAATGCTTGCTCACAATCTGGGGCTCACAATTTCGCGTTAAAAAAAATGATACAAACAATAAATCAACTGGTAATCTACGATGACTATCCTATTTTCCCTGATTGATGATCCATTTAGAAATTTCTTCTAAAGCTATCGGTGAAAAGGTTTGATTAATATGGAAATACTCTGTATGATACCCTAAGGAACACTCTTGAAACAGGTGGTTTAGTCCAGGCAATTCTATAGCCGTAACTTGCTTGTTACCTCCTTTTTTTATTTTTTTCTCAACCGCTAATAGATTCTTGGGGGAGATGACCTGCTTGTCTTTGGATCCATTGAGTACTAATACCGGACATTTTACCTGTTTTAAGGTCGAAGTAGGATCAAATTTGATGTAAAATGAGTACCATGGAGCAAGTACTGTAGGCAATGTAGCTTTGATTTCAGGGTCTGACTTTCCAATTTTTTTGAAATACCGGATTAAATCCTGTTCCAATTTTTGGTGGTCATCACTAGTTTTAATTATACTATTGTTAATAATATCTAAAAACTCTATTTGTTGTTTTTTGATCTCTTTGATTTTACTATTACCTTGATTAAGGGCTAATACTTGGTCTAAAACAGTTGTATATCCAGAGTATCCGGGAGCCGCCAAAAGCACGATAAATGCTACTTGAGGATTTCGAGCGGCTACAATAGGAGCAATTGTACCTCCTTCACTATGTCCAATTAAGCCAATTTGATTAGGATTGATTTCTTTTCGGGTAAGTAAGTATTGTATGGCAGCCTCTACATCTTTTGCAAAATCGGTTGTAATAGCAGTAGCAAAATCGCCTTCTGAAGCCGCTATTCCCCGGTCATCAAAGCGCAGTACCGCAATGCCATTTCGGGTCAGATGGTCTGCCAATACCAGAAAAGGTCTATGACTTAACATCTCTTCATCACGGTTTTGTGCTCCACTACCACTGATGAGCACTACCGCCGGAAAAGAGGTGCCCTGCAGAGGCATCGTTAAGGTACCTGCTAATTGAATATCATCAATATTATTTTTGAAGACAACCTCCTCTTCTTGATAGGTATAAGGTTTTATAGGGTCTTGAGGGCGCGCAAATTTTTCTAATTTTTCACGAGTTAGATTTAACGTGAAATTGCCTCCATGCTGTGAAAAAATTCCTTTAATCCTATGGTTAGTGTCAAGAATGCCGGTATAGGTTATATTCAGTTTGTGGATCGTCAAAGTTATTTTATCGTGGTCAATCATGACGGTATCGCACGGTATTGCCTTATCGTTTTGATCAATAGAAGTCATCGTAGCGGTATAAATCGAATCTTGCTCACTAATATGAATCCCCATAGTAAATACTGAGATAGGCGATTTAAATCTGCCATACCAATCTCCGGTAAAGTCTTGTCCTGTAGTCCTGAAGACTAAACTCAAGAGCATAAGGGTAAAAAAAAGTTTTTTTGTCATTTTAAAGATCTGTTTTTTGAAAAAGTAAAATATGATGGTCATCCATCCGCAACCACGAATCATGCGTCATCCAATCCCCCGTATTGTAATAGACTGAACCGGTCGGCATTTTGATCTCAAGAGGTAAATGTCGATGCCCATAAATAAAATAGTCTATCTCCTCTTTAGAAGACACATCTAAGATATACTGATATAGTTTTTCAGTGTCAAAATTAATCTCCTGATCATGATAAGAAGTAGAGTAAATTCTGCTCTTACGGGAACAGAAATGGGCAATGCCAAAGGCAATTCTTGGATGTAATAAGCTGTATAAGAAAATATTAAACTTGAATGAAAAAAGTTTTTTGATAATTTTATAACCTATGACATCAGAGCCCAATCCATCCCCATGACCGATCATACACTTTTTGCCGTTGATGATAAAAGCCTGCTGTTTTTTATATATTTTAAATCCAAATTTATCTTTAAAATAATTTTTCACCCACATATCATGATTGCCGGTAAAGAAATAGATTTGTATTCCTTTGTTGACCAAAAGAGAAATCTGACTCCAAAATTTATAGTATCCTTTAGGCACAACATCCTGATATTCAAACCAAAAATCAAAAATGTCGCCCAGCAAAAAAAGATGGGTAGCCTCTTCACTAATGGTGGACAGCCACGCTACAATTCGCTCTTCTCGTTCTTCAGAAGTACGGTAGTCAGGAGCACCTAAATGAAAGTCGGAAACCATAAAAACAGTTCCTTGAATGATTACCGGGTTTTGAAAGAGTGTCTGCATCATTTTTAAATATACAATAAGCCTGCAAATATAATAAAAAATAACATCGAAGCTAAAGAAATTATTCAATTTTTTTTTTGTATTTTTGCGGAAAATAAATTATACTTGTTTTATACTTCAAAAACATTTACATTATGAAAAAATTATTTTTTGTTATATCTTTTTTGTCTATTTTTTTATTTAGTATAAATTCTTGTACTAAAAAGACATGCATTTGTGGATGGTATTTGAATAGTCAATTAATAGGAGATACTGAAGAACAGGAACTTTACAAAAACAAATGTTCAGAGCAATCCGATCATAGAGGTTTCCCTACTACAGAACCCGATTCCTTTGGTGTAGTGTACGAACTTCCTGATGATTTTCCTCGCTTTACGTGCAAATAATTTTTTTTTGCATACAACAACTTGATTTTAAACACTCCTACAAAATGCTATGCTAAAAGATAAAATTTTATGCTTAAAAAAACAAAAGAATGCTGTAATTTTGGCTCATTATTATACAATTCCAGAAGTACAAGATATTGCAGATTTTGTGGGTGATAGTTTAGCTTTGTCACAACAAGCTGCAAAAACACAAGCTGATATTATCCTTTTTGCTGGAGTTCACTTTATGGCAGAAACTGCTAAAATATTAAATCCTACCAAAAAAGTGCTTCTTCCAAGCCTTGATGCCGGTTGTTCTTTAGCAGATAGTTGTCCTCCTGATGAATTTGCTAATTTTTTAAAAAATCACCCTAATCATACTGTTTTAAGTTATATCAATTGTTCAGCCTCTATCAAAATGCTCTCCGACATCATCGTTACTTCTGGAAATGCCTTAAAAATTGTCAACTCATTACCTCAAAACGAACCTATCGTTTTTGCTCCTGACCGAAATTTAGGTGCTTATATCAATGAAACTACCCACCGAAAAATGATTCTCTGGAATGGTGCTTGCCATGTTCACGATCAACTAACTGCAGAACAAATATTTACTCTCAAAAAACAACACCCTGAAGCTAAGGTTTTAGCTCATCCTGAGTGTAAAGGAACGGTTTTAGCTTTAGCCGATTTTGTCGGTTCAACTGCTGCAATGCTTAATTTTACCTCCACTGATCCTGACCATGCTTATATTATTGCTACTGAAACAGGGATCCTTTACGAAATGAAAAAGAAAAATCCTTCCAAACAATTCTATGTTGTAAATGCCTTTGATTCTTGTAATTGTAATGATTGTGAATTTATGAAACAAAATACTTTGACAAAAATTTTATCTGCACTGGAATCCGAACAACCGGAAATATTACTGGATAACAACACTATGGAAAAAGCAAAAAAACCCATCTTAAAGATGTTGGAGCTAAGTTAATCGTTTTTTTTCTCTGAATTTATATCTTTTGTTATATTGTTTTTTTTTCTAACTTTGCAAACAAAAAAAACTTATGCACATTTCTATCACAGGAGACTTGGGTAGTGGTAAGAGTACCGTTGCAAAAGAACTTTGTAATATTTTAAATCACAACTACTTATCTACCGGAACAATTCAAAGACAATTGGCGGAAGAGATGGGTATGAATACCTTAGAATTTAATAAATATACCAACGAACACAGCAATATTGATGACTTTATTGACCAGCAACTGAAAAACATCAACCATCAAGAGGAGTTTTATGTCTTAGACTCGCGGTTGGCTTTTCATTTTGTGGAAAAATCTTTTAAAGTATATCTTACCGCCGCTGACGAAGTTGCGGCTCAAAGAGTACTTCAAGATAAAATAAGAATCGGAGAGTCTTCGGTCAAAAGCCTTGAAGAGATGGTGATTGCCTTGAAAGAAAGAAGAGTGATTGAAAATCAACGTTTTGAAAAAACTTACAACATCAAACCCGACATTTTCTCCTCTTTTGATTTAGTGGTAGATGCTTCAACCGGATCTGTAAATGAGGTCATTGACTTAATTTTAACTCAATACGAACTTTTTAAACGGCACAAAACGATTCATCAAATTTGGTGGTCTCCTTATAGACTATTCCCTACTAAAGAAGTAGTTGACTGCTATAAAGGAAGGGTCATAGACTTAGCTGCATTAGATCTTAACGTGCTGCCTCCAATTCCCGTTTTACTCTTTAAAAACGATCTGTTTTGTGTCTCTGATCACCAAGCACTACCTTATTTGTACCAAGTAAAATCACCTTTTACACCGGTTTCAGTAAAATGCGCTAAAGACGAAAATAGCGCTGATTATAAACATCTTAAAGAAATTTTTTCGTTGAAAAATTTAACTGAATGGGAAAAAATATACGATTTTACCTTCATTCATTATCCTAAATTATAACACAATAACATCCAAAAAATACTAATAGGTGGAAAATAAACATATCAAAATTGCCGTTATCGGTCTGGGTTACGTAGGATTGCCTTTAGCGCGACTTTTTTCTACTCAATATACTACGATAGGTTTTGACAAAAATCAGAAAAGAGTGGCACAGTTGATGGCACAACAGGATACTACCGGAGAAGTAGCACAAAATCTTCTTACTAAGGCAATTAAAAATGGTTTTGTTTGCACCAATCAATTAGAAGAAATTGCTAATTGCAATGTCTATATCATAGCTGTTCCTACTCCTGTAGATCAAAACAATCGTCCCGATTTAACTCCTTTGTTAAATGCGTCTGCAACGGTAGGAAAAGTACTCTCTAAAAACGATATTGTTATCTATGAATCAACTGTTTATCCAGGTGTAACAGAAGAAGAGTGTGTGCCCGTACTATCGACTACTTCGGGCTTAACTTTCAATAGAGATTATTTCGTAGGTTACTCTCCTGAAAGAAATAATCCGGGGGATAAAGAGCATACCGTTGAAAAAATTACGAAAGTAACTTCCGGTTCAACTCCTGAGATTGCCAATTTTGTGGATCAGCTATACAATTCGGTGCTCCTCAACGGCACCTTTAAAGCTTCTTCAATAAGAGTAGCTGAAGCCTCCAAAATTATAGAAAATACACAACGCGATATTAATATTGCTTTTGTTAATGAATTAGCGAAGATATTTAATGCCATGAATATAGACACTTCAGAGGTGCTTGAAGCGGCTGCTACTAAATGGAATTTTATTAAAATGAAACCCGGATTAGTAGGCGGACACTGCATTGGCGTGGATCCCTATTATCTCATCCAAAAAGCTAAGGTTTATGGCATCATGCCCAGATTAATGTCTGAGGCACGAAGTTTGAATAATGGAATGGGAGAATATGTTGCAAATCAAGTGATTAAAATCATGAACAAGAAGGGGATCACGGTAAAAGATGCTAAAATCTTGATTTTGGGAGTTACTTTTAAAGAAAATTGTCCCGATATTAGAAATACTAAAGTAATTGACATCTACTCCACTTTAAACGAATACACCGCAAATATTACGGTTTGCGATCCTCTTGCTTCTCAAACTGCGATTGCAGAAGAATATAAAATAACTATTGTTAACCATCTTGATACGCTCAAACAAAATGAATATGATGCCGTAATTCTTGCTGTTGCTCACCATGAATTTGCTAATATCAATATTCGGAGTCTGCTCAACAAAACGGGGATCGTGTATGACGTAAAAGAATTTTTAGATAAAACATTGATAGAAGGAAGATTATGAGTAAAAAATTTGCATTAATCGGTTTAGCCGGTTATATTGCACCAAGACATCTAAAAGCAATCAAAGCTACCGGAAATGAATTAACTGCTGCTTACGACTCTTCAGATAGCGTAGGGATTATAGATTCTTTTTTTCCTAAAACCGCTTTTTTTACAGAAATGGAACTCTTTGACCGCCATTGCTCCAAAATAAAAAAAACACCTCAACGAATTGATTATCTGTCTATTTGCACACCTAATTATCTTCATGATGCACACATCAGATACGGGTTGCGTCTTGGTGCTGACATCATTTGCGAAAAACCTTTAGTGCTAAACAGTTGGAATATTGACGCTTTAAAAGAAATTGAACATGAATATGGAGGAAAAGTAAATACAATTCTCCAACTTCGACTTCATAAGTCTATTATCGCCCTGAAAAAGAAAATAGAAGAGGGAGACCCTCATAAAATATATGAAATTGATTTAACATACATTACTTCACGCGGTAATTGGTATTATGCCGGTTGGAAGGGAGATGACCGTAAAAGCGGTGGAATTGCTACCAATATTGGAGTACATTTTTATGATATGCTCTCTTATATTTTTGGTAATATTAAGGAAAATATTGTCCATGTCAAAAGCCACGATAGAGTAGCCGGATTTCTTCTATTTGACAAAGCACGTGTTCGATACTTTCTGAGTATCAATGCCGAACATCTTCCTCAACATGCTGTTGATGCAGGTAAAATTACCTACAGATCCTTAGTCATTGAAGGAGAAGAGTTTGAATTTAGTGCCGGATTTGAAGATTTACATACCGAATGTTATAGACATATCCTTGAAGGTCATGGTTTTGGATTGGATGATGCCCGCAATTGTATCGAAATCGTGCAACAAATTCGCAATGCTAATGCCGTAGGTCTTAAAGGAGATTATCACCCTTTGGCTAAATTAGTACTTACTCCTCATCCTTTTTATAAATAGTCTTTTTTACCCCAAATAAATATGACCTCTCAACTATTAATTAACGGCATGGAATTTTATGCTTTTCATGGTTGTTTTAAAGAAGAAAAAATTATCGGCACACGCTTTAAAGTGGACGTTTCTCTGGAATACGATTGTCAAGAAGCGGCTCAAAACGATGATCTTTCTAAAACCATTAACTATCAGACTGTTCATCAGTTAGTAGAAAAAATAATGAAAAAACCGGCAAATATTATTGAACACCTTTCTTACAAAATCATTCAATCATTACAACAAAATTTTCCTGAACTACAGAAAACAGAAGTAACGGTCTATAAATTAAATCCTGCTATAGGAGGTAAAGCCGATTGGGTAGCAGTCAAAATTCAAGGATAGACCCAACTATATAAACAGTGTCTATTTTTGATATAAAAATTATAAATGAAATTTATTAAAAAAAAGTAGTACTTTTGCACTCATAAAATGAAATAGATTATCAATTAATAAAAACAATCATTATGGAACCTATTATCAATTCAAAATTAGCTGATTTTAAATTAGAAGCTTATCACAATGGCAATTTCAAAACCATTACTAAGAAAGACACTGAAGGAAAATGGTCAGTTTTTTTCTTTTATCCGGCAGATTTCACATTTGTATGTCCAACCGAATTAGAAGATTTAGCTAATAATTATGCTAAATTTCAAGAACTTGGAGTAGAAATTTATTCAGTTAGTGCTGATACTCACTTTGTACACAAAGCATGGCATGATGCTTCAGAAAGCATTAAAAAAATCAAATACCCTATGTTGGCAGACCCTACAGGTGTTTTAGGAAAAGCATTTGGTACTTGGATCGAAGAAGCCGGACTGAATTATCGTGGTACATTCGTAGTAAATCCTGAAGGAGAAATCAAAATCGCTGAAATTCACGACAATGGTATTGGAAGAAATGCAGATGAATTGCTCCGTAACGTAGAAGCTGCTCAATTTGTAGCTGCTCATCCTAACGAAGTTTGCCCTGCAAAATGGAAAAAAGGCAATGTTACCCTCACTCCAAGTATTGATTTAGTTGGAAAAATTTAATGAATATTCAACAATTAGAATATTTAATTGCTGTGGACAACTTCCGTCACTTTGCTAAAGCGGCGGAAGTTTGCTGCGTTACACAGCCTACCTTGAGCATGATGATCCAGAAAATGGAAGATGAGCTGGGGGTGAAAATTTTTGATCGATCAAAACACCCAATCGAACCTACTGAAATAGGCAAAAAAATCATTGAACAAGCAAGGGTTTCTCTATTGCAACTCAAACAGATTACCGAAATTGTGGATAATGAAAAACAGATTGTCAAAGGGAGTTTTATTCTGGGTATTATTCCAACTATTGCCTCCTATTTAGTCCCAGAAATACTCGCCAGACAGCAAAACCAATATAGTGAAACAGAGCTAATATTAAGAGAAAGAACTACTACAGAATTGATTAGCGACATCATGAAAGGAGTCGTTGATGGGGGAATTCTCGCCGGTCCACTCAATCACCCTGATATTGAAGAAATACCGCTCTATTACGAAAAGTTTTACGCTTACGTCTCTCCTTTAGACAAACTTCATCAGGAAAAAGAGATTGATTTGTCTCTCATTGACATTCATAATGTTTGGTTATTGGAAAATGAACATTGTCTAAGAGGGCAAATTGAGAGATTGTGCAAGATGAAACGTGTGGATAGCAATATTGCAGTGCGTTATGAATCAGGTAGTATCGAAACGCTCATTCACGTAGTAGATTATAATCCAGGAATTACCATTATCCCTGAAATGCACGCCATGGGGTTGACCGAAGACCAACAAGAACATCTACGACCATTTAAAGATATAACTGCCGTAAGAGAGGTTAGCTTAATAGTGAGAAAAGATTATGTGCGTCGTACCATGTTAGACATCATCAAGACCCTTGTAAAAGAGTCAGTTCCCAAATCTATGCAAGACCCAAAATTGAAAGAGTATGTAGTAAATTTATAGAGGGTTATATCTTTTTTTTGCACATTTATTTCAAAATCAGAATAAATGATTAACTTTGCCTCTGAAATGAAAGAAAAGTTTTTAAGTCATTTAAAGTTGTTAGTTCCTGATTATCAAGGTGCCCATTTTTTATTAGCGGTAAGTGGAGGAAGAGATTCTTCGGTTTTGGCATTTCTTTTTCACCAATTAGGATTAAATTTTGCTATTGTTCATTGTAATTTTCATCTTCGTGAAGGAGAATCAGATTATGAAATGAATTTTGTAAAGCAGATGAGTATTATTTACTCGGTAGATTTTTATGTCAAAGAGTTTCTGAAAGCTGATTTTGAAATTTATAAAGGACAATCTATCGAAATGGCAGCAAGAGAGTTGCGTTATAAATGGTTTAATGAGTTACTAAAAGATGCTGATTTTTTGGCTACTGCGCATCATGCCAATGATAATGTAGAAACATTGCTACTTCGTTTGTGTAGAGGAACAGGACTAAAAGGATTGACCGGAATTAAACCAATTTTTGGAAAAATCATTCGTCCTTTGCTCCCTTTTACCGGTTCTGAAATTGATAGTTTTGTTCAAGAACATCATATTCAATACTGTATAGACTCTTCAAATCTTTCTGACAAATTTCAAAGAAATAAAATTAGATTAAATTCTATTCCTACATTTGATGAAATAAATCCTGAGTTTGTACAAACTATGAACCATAATATTGATGTCTTCAATCAACAATATGCTTTTTATCAATATTACATCCAACAATGTAAACAACATATTGTTACTAAGGACGAGTATAATATCACTATTGCAATTCCCCAATTGATAGCATCCAACCATGCTCAACTCCTTCTTTTTGAAATTCTTAATGAATTTGGTTTTCACAAAGAAACTATTGATGATGTCTTTCACTCTTTAGAAAAAAATTCAGGAAAAAAATTTATCTCTCCAACTCACATTCTTGTTTTAGATAGAGATAAACTATTAATTAGGGAAAATTTACAGGCTGAAGAAGAAGAAATTATTCTTCCAAACATTGCAGCTGCAGCTGCTCATGGCATAAACATTGAATTGCTAACAGATTTTTCATTAGATGACATAGACAAATCAAGCAACACTATTTATGTTGATTATGAAAAACTTACATTTCCTTTACTATTAAGACATTGGCACAAAGGCGACTATTTTGAGCCTTTTGGTATGAAAGGGAAAAAAAAATTAAGTGATTTTTTTACGGATATGAAAATTGACAATTTTTCTAAAAATCGCATTATGTTACTTTGTAGTGGTGAAAAAATAGTGTGGATAGTGGGTTACCGTGCCGACAATCGCTTTCGATTGACGCAAAAAAAAAATTTCAAATGTTATAAAATAATAAAAACCTGACAGGAAAAAAAGTATTTCATTAATGTTTTGGTAGCATAATTTTTTCAACAGTTTTAAAAATGATGTTAAAATATTCTTTTACAGTGTAATTGTCAATATATTTCGTATTAATCTGAATTTTAACGGGCATAATCTCCTCAATATATTTTTTTTCGGGGTCTTCTGCTTCAGCCAATATTTGATTTTCATTAATATATTCAATTGAGGCATAATCTGTAATACCGGGTCTAATACTGAGTACTTTTTGTTGTTCAGGAGTATATAAATCAACATATTTTCTCACCTCCGGACGAGGACCTACTAAACTCATATCACCCAAAAGGACATTCAACAGTTGTGGTAGTTCATCTATTTTGTATTTACGAATAAATGCGCCTATATTAGTAATTCGCGGATCTCTTTTTCCCACTGTGAGCAGTCCTTTGTGATCCGATCCTATACGCATAGAACGAAATTTATAAAGATTAAAATCTATGCCATTTTTTCCTACTCTTTTTTGAATATAGAGTGCACCTCCGCGAGATTCACAACCAATAAGAATAGCAATAATGAGTAAAAACAAAAATAAAATCAGAAGTGTAAGAAGAGAAAATAAAAGGTCTAAAACTCTGATCATCTTGATAAATTAGAAATTATCCCAATATTTATCCATATCATTACCATAAAAATCTGCCGGTTTCCTTTCGTACCAATCATCTATCCCTTGTCGATCTTGTTGCATATCTCTTTGCCAAGCGGGATTTGAGGGTTCTCCCAATAGTGTAGAGTGAATTAAAATATAATTATTAGTGGTTAAATCCGGATTATGGAATACAAATTTAACTCGATTTTGTCCGTTTAGAAAGTTATAATGCCAAATTTCATAAGGCGTTATTTTTGATGAAAAAGGAGATTCTCGAATATCATTAGGAGGACCATATTGCAGATACACCCTTCCTCTGTCGCTTCTGTATCCTTTTAGAATTTTACTTCCATACATCTGTTGTACTTTCTCAACCTCGGCTTTATAAACTAACCATGCTTGTTCAGGGTTTTTAGCATCTCTATTATACCAAAAAGAGAGAAAGAACCTTTGAAGTTGATCCAATGGTGTATTTTTGACTCTTTTGTCATAAAAACTACGTTCTAAAGCATTAGAAATAGGATAAAGTGAAGAAACATAATCTTGTAAAGTTTTTAAATCGGTAAATTGCTCTACAAAAGAACCGGCAACTTCTCCTGAAGCATATTGTTCTATATTCAAGTCAATGCCGGGATTATTTCTTTGAAAAAATGATTTATTGATTAAAAAAACATTCCCTGTAGTATCTTTTATCTCTGTCACCAAAAAATAGTTGCCACTGGGTAGAAGAGAGAGGTTGAAAATATGAGTAGCAACCGTTAAAGGGGCTGCGTTGTAACTCTGTTGAACAAAAAAAATAGTTTGCATCTTCTGATTTGGAGAAAAATCTTCAATATAACTATCAATAATAAATTTATTGCCTTTTCCCAACACTCTTTCAGTATTGTAAACCTCTAAATAATAAGGCAGAATGGCAAAGTGTTCAGGAACATATTGATTATTCAATGGTGGCATTGAATAGCCATATTTTACATAAAAATCATCTTCTTTTGCATAAGAAAGAGAACTTAATAGTCTCAAAGAAGAAGAAGAAATTGAATCTGTTGGAAAATATACTTCAACCATATCCAAATAGTGAATGGCAACATCCTCACTATTGCGATCTTTGATTGTAAAATCAAGAAAATAAGTTCCTTCCGGCAACTGCACATTCACAACATCTGCAAAGTCGGTCTTGTTTATCATCGAGGTATCAGTGTATTCTGCACTGGAGAGAATATAATGGATACTCTTAAACAACGAGTCGTTGATTAATATGTCTGTAGAAATTTCTACTTCTGCCTCATATTTACTATTTTGATTTTGAACATATTTAACACTCTGTCCATCAATAATATATCTAATTTCCAAATAGGGCTCAATATTTGACGTGGCGTAAGCATTAAAATCCAAGGAAACTCTTAGTTTTTGTGAAAACCCATTCAGAAAAAGGGTTACAAAAAAGAGGACAAATAATAGCTTTTTCATAATAAAAGTATTTAAAATTTATTGATAAGTGTCCCTTTAAGAGTATCTATGGAGACTCTATATTGTTGCATAGAATCTCTTTCTCTTATGGTAACACAATGATCTTCTTTTGTTTGGTGGTCAATAGTAATACAAAATGGAGTTCCTATAGCATCTTGGCGGCGATATCTACGTCCTATAGCATCTTTATCATCATACTGGCACATCAAATCTTGTTTGAGCACATCCATAATTTCGCGTGCAATTTCAGGAAGTCCATCTTTTTTCACTAAAGGAAGTATAGCGGCTTTTATAGGAGCCAATTTGGCAGGTAATCTCAAAACTACGCGTTCGCTACCATCTTCTAAGATTTCCGAATTGAATGCATTACTGAGCACAGCCAAAAACATTCTATCCACACCTATGGAGGTTTCCACTACGTATGGAATATAATTTTCGTTAGTTTCGTGATCAAAATAGCGTAATTTTTTGCCGGAGAATTTTTCATGTTGACTCAAGTCGTAATCAGTACGGGAGTGGATTCCCTCCAATTCTTTAAATCCAAATGGAAAATCAAATTCAATGTCTGTAGCAGCATTAGCATAATGCGCCAGTTTTTCATGGTCGTGAAAACGATAGTGCTCAGGGGCAATACCTAAAGAGAGATGCCATTTCATGCGTTCTTCTTTCCAATATTTAAAGCACTTTAATTCTTCTCCCGGACGAACAAAAAATTGCATTTCCATCTGTTCAAATTCGCGCATTCTGAAGATAAATTGTCTTGCAACAATCTCATTTCTAAATGCTTTTCCAATTTGAGCTATGCCAAACGGAATTTTCATTCTTCCAGTTTTATAGACATTAAGAAAATTAACAAAAATACCTTGAGCAGTTTCAGGGCGAAGATAAACGGTATCGGCACCATCTGCAACGGATCCAATTTGGGTAGCAAACATCAAATTAAACTGCCTAACATCCGTCCAATTGCGACTTCCTGAGATAGGACAAGTAATTTCCAGCTCTTCGATTAGTGCTTTTAAGCCAACCAAATCCTCATCATTGAGCATTTGCGAAAAACGTTGTGTAATAGTTTCTATTTTCTTGGCATACTCAACCACGCGAGGATTAGTACTTCTAAAGAGTTGTTCATCAAAGGGCGAAAATTTTTTAGCCGCTTTTTCCACCTCTTTATCTATTTTATCTTCAATTTTTTTGAGATAATCTTCAATCAGCACATCTGCTCTATATCTTTTTTTAGAATCTTTATTGTCGATCAGGGGGTCATTAAAAGCGTCCACATGTCCTGAAGCTTTCCAAATGGTTGGATGCATAAAAATAGCACTATCAATTCCAACGATATTTTCGTTAAATTGGACCATTGATTTCCACCAATAATTTTTGATATTGTTTTTTAGTTCTACGCCATACTGAGCGTAATCATAAACTGCTGCTAATCCGTCATAAATTTCGCTTGAAGGAAAGATAAAACCGTATTCTTTAGCGTGAGAAATAATCTGTTTAAAAAGGTTCTCGTTATTAGCCATATAAAATTTAATTTAGATGCAAAAGTACAAAAAATATTTAACTAATGGTTTGAAGGATTTTGGAAGTTAGAATATCGATTCCTTTATCGTTATGTCCTCCAATAGGGATGATAATGTCTGCGTATCTTTTGGTAGGTTCTATAAAGATGTTGTGCATAGGTTTGACATAACTTTCGTAGTGTTGGATAGATTTATCGAGTCCTCTTCCGCGTTCATGCACATCACGTTGGATGATGCGTATGAGTCGGTCATCGGCATCGCTATCTACATACACTTTAAGGTCTAAGAGGCTGCGTAATTCTTCATGAGTCAAGATAAGAATACCTTCTACAATCAGAATTTCAGTAGGAAAGACGGGGATCGTTTCAGTGCCTCTTCTGCAAGTGGTATAAGAGTAGGTAGGCATTTCAACTGGTTGATGATGCGTTAACTGACGGATATGGTGATTCAGTAAAGAAAACTCTATTGAATCAGGGTGGTCAAAATTGATTTTCTCTTTTTCTTCCTGTGAAAGTTCACCATTATCTTTATAGTATGCGTCTTGTGAAAGAATACTAATTTTATCTTTCGGTAGTACCTTCATAATTTTGCGTACTACGGTAGTTTTTCCTGAGCCGGAGCCACCGGTGATACCTAAAATGAGCATAAGTATAATATTTAAGAAAATTTAATTTAAGTTACAGACATAACTTTTTCGTTCTGCAAAAGTAATAATAAATATCCAATCAACAAACAAATCAATTTAAAATATCCAAACCCCGCAAATTGCAATTTGTGTTTGTGAAATTGAGGGAATAATAGTTAAACCACTTCCTCGTTGTTTTATCTTAAATAATTTGCGCCATGAGGGTAGCAACAAATAGGACAGTTCTGCGACTAAAACTCCTATGCCTGCTCCTATAACCACATCGCTCAACCAATGTTTGCGGTTGACCATTCTCATAGCACCTGTGGTTAAAGCTACTGCGTAACCGGCAATACCGATAAAAGGAGAAACATCTTGATATTCTCGAAACAAAATATGTGCTCCAAAAAAAGCCGTTGCAGTATGACCTGATGGAAACGAATGAAAATTTGATCCGTCAGGACGTTCAATGAGCGTTAAGTACTTGGTGGCAGTAATCACACTAAACAACATCAATGCTCCTGTGGCGGTTACTAATGTTCGTTCCCAGAAGCCATTTTTTGCTCTGACTTTACACCAGTCGAGTCCAAAAATTGCCACATAAGGTGCATATTGAATATAATCATCAAAGGTATATTTTCGATGAACATTTGGTTTTATTTTAGCATCAATAAAATGATCAAATTTTTGCAATGGTTGAATAAAACGCGTAATAATACCGTATGTAATCAATGCTGACGGAATAGCAAAAGACAAGGCAGTATTTATTTTTTGTTGTTTAGTTTTTGGTAGAAAGGCAGAATGAAGGTAACTCTTCTCAAATTCAATTGATGAAAGTGTGTCGTTTCTTTCCGATATTTCAGTAAGTGATAATGAGTCAGACACAAAAGTTGTATCAATTTGAGCAGTAGAGAAATTTGATTTGATTAGACAAATTGATATAATAATAATTTTTACGATACTGTTTCTTTTCAAAATATTTTTTTTAGTAGATTTCTGAACGAACATTAATATTAACGCCAATATTGTTCTAATGATTTAGAATAACATTTTTTGACTTGTTCAACTAAGAAGTCCGGTTTTAAAACCTTCACATCATTGCCAAAAGAGAGTATCTTCATAAAAAAATCATCCGTAAGATAGACCGATAGTGATATATGAATTTCCATATTATTTTCTAACAATATTTTTTGAGTTTGATGTAGTGGATGTTTTATCAGATAAATTCCTTTTTCAGGGCTAAAAGAGAGTTCTATCTCTACAGGTAGTGCCGGAGAAGGTATATCTATGCCAAAACAATATTTTAAACGTTCAGCGAGGTCGGTCGTATCATTTGGAATATAGGTTTCAGGTAAAATTTCAAGAGTAGAGAGTCTTTCTAAATCATAGCATTCAACCTTATTATGGTTAATTTTTTTTGCAAAAAGATACCACTTGTTTTGAGATTCTTTGATCAATAAAGATTCTACAGTGTGAGTTGTAGATTCTTCGTTGTAAAAATTTTGATATTGAAAACGAAGTTGTAGATTCTTTTTAATAGCTGCTGAGAGAAGCAACAGATGTTCTGCACCATTTGAAGACCGATTTTCAAAATAAATATTTTGATGGGATAAAGGATCATCAACAGAAAGAGTGTTAATGAGAGAGAGAAGTTCACTCATTCTATGGGTTATTGTAGGATTTAATTCCTCTGCAATAAAATAAATTAGCTTTGAGAAATCGAATTTAATGGAAAGACCATAAAGAGATGAAATGTCCTTTAAATCACGATTAAACGTTCTTGGAGAAATGGTTAAATCTGTTCCAACTAACTCAGAAACAGTGTGAAGATAATCTGAAATTTCGACAAAGGTAGCCTTTTTACGCTGTTTGAGGAGCTGAATTATCAAGAATTGCCTTTTGGCAGATGCGAATTTTGTCATAAAAATTAAAAGCCAAAATTGTGAATAAAAAATTATTATTTATGCATTGTAATAAAACGGTAGCCGGTATTTTCTTGTTCTATATTTCCAATTGCAGGATAAGCAATGTGCATTCCTGCGATAGGAATTTTATTTTGGGAGACATATTGCAGCACTTTTATTCTTGAGTTTATCGCTTCTTGAGGGTTTATATCGTAGGTTACTGCAACTTGAGGATATGGCATTTGGATTGCCATAGCATGAGTAAGGTCTCCCCAAATTAAGAGTTTTTCGTTGTGATTATTAATTTGATAAAGTGTATGACCGGGAGTATGTCCATAAGCAGCAATAGCTGTAATGTTTTCTATAAGGTGAGCAGGATTGCGGTTTTCAATATCATTGGGTGTAAACAAATGAAGTTGTTTGCTATATGCTTTCACTACGGCACGAGCATTATAAAAACTGCCACGCCGATTTTCCGGATTCTTCATCATAGATTCATCACTCATCCAATAATCATATTCAAGTTGAGAAATATAGAGTTGAGCATTGGGAAAAGCAATAGTGTTGTCTTTTAGTAATCCTCCGATATGGTCTCCATGAAGATGTGTAAGGAGAATGATGTCAATTTGAGAAGGTAAAATACCTAATAATGCCAGATGATTAAACAGGTTAGTTCCATAACCGGCATCAATAAGGATGTTTTTTGAATCTTCTTTTATCAAAAAAACATTTGTAGCATTTGAAAATGTATCAAAAGGTATCGTTTCTTGCATCATCTGAGGAGTAGCATCAATCAAAATAGAGCTATTCCCTGCATGATTTCCCTCAGAGAGTAGAAAAAGTGTAGCATTACCTACTTTGATTTGAAATAATTCAGACTGCTCCATATTGGAGATATTTGTTTTAGTTTCTTTGTTTTGAGCACATGCAGGAAACAGACTGCCTATAAGAATAACATAAGGAAGAATAAAAATAATTGGTTTCATAATAAGTGTTTTTGTATATTTATAAATTAAGTTTTTTTTAGGATGTTAAAATAGCAATTCCTACACAAAGGTTCGTAACTTTCAGCTTCCCCTAATACTACCAACTTATCCTCTTGTGTTAGACGATGTGAAAAATTAGCTAGGTCTCCACATTTGACACAAATGGCATGAGTTTTGGTAACATACTCTGCAACAGACATCAACTTAGGCATTGTACGGAAAGGGCTTCCGGTATAATCCATATCTAATCCTGCAACGATTACTCTAATACCTAAATTTGCTAACTGAGTACAAACCTCTGTGATCCCCTCATCGAAAAATTGCACTTCATCTATAGCTACTACTTCAGTTTCGTCTTTATTGATGTATAAAAGTATTTCCGAAGAGTTGTGTACGGGAGTTGAAGGCATAACTGAATGATCATGAGAAACCACATCTATTTTGTCGTAACGATTGTCTATAGCTGGTTTAAATAATTCAATTTTTTGTCTAGCAAACTGTGCCCTCTTTATGCGCCTAAGAAGTTCTTCTGTTTTTCCAGAAAACATAGAACCGCAAATTATTTCGATCCACCCTCTTCGCTGGTTTCTGTTGGCTTTTTGCTCTAAAAACATAGTGATTTATTGATTAAGATATTTTTGCAAAGGTAATAAAAAAAACGGTGATCATTTGAAATTTAAAAAATAGTTCATAAAGAAATTCCAAAAAGTAACAAGCGTAATGGCAATGAGTTTAGCACAATAAAAATCTACTTTTTCTCTATTTTTGAGACTTTTTATGGTGAAAATTTTGGAAAAATTGACCTTCATTTTATCATGTAACAGGTATATGATCCCATTATTAAAAGCTAAGCCAATCAGAGAAAAAAGAAAGAAAATAAAATATTCTTTCAGAAAATTGGGTTGGTTACTGACAAAAGTCCAGATGCGATTGAGCATGTAATTCGTAGTAGCAGCCACGATAAAACCGATAGAATTGGCAATGTATTTGTTGATTTTTATGATTTCCTTGAAAAAACAGGTAACCGAAAAATCAACGAAAACCCCGCTACCACCTACAATACAGAATTTAATAAACTTCAAAAATGCCGCCATAAAAAAAATATTTTTTAGAATGCAAAAATAGTATTATTTTTGTAGCCTAAAAACAAACAGATAAATATTATGCTTTTAAAGATAGAAGACTTATGTGTATCCATTAAGGGAAAAGAGATTCTTAAAGAATTTAATTTGGAAATAAATAGAGGTGAAGTGCATGCTATTATGGGGCCCAATGGTACCGGAAAGAGCACTTTAGCTTCCGTAATTGCAGGAAAAGACATTTATGATGTTACTTCCGGAAAAATTATCTATAAAGACCGCAATCTCTTAGAAATGTCGGTAGAAGATAGAGCCAGAGAAGGCATTTTTATAGGATTTCAGTATCCTGTAGAGATCCCTGGTGTGAGTATGAATACTTTTATGAAGACGGCAATCAACGAGATTCGCCAATATCGCCATGAAGAACCCCTTACGGCTGCTCAGTTCCTGAAATTGATGGAAGAGAAGAAAAAAGTAGTTGAACTCACTGCCAAATTGAGTAACCGTTCAGTAAACGAAGGTTTCTCAGGTGGTGAAAAGAAAAAAAATGAGATTTTTCAGATGGCAATGCTCAATCCTGAATTGTCGATTTTAGATGAAACAGATTCAGGACTCGATATAGATGCCCTTCGCGTAGTAGCTAATGGTGTAACCCATCTGAGGTCAGAAAATAATGCTATTGTTGTCATTACGCACTACCAAAGACTCCTCGATTATATTATTCCCGATAAAGTACATGTACTTTATGATGGGAAAATTGTTAAAACAGGCAATAAAGAGCTGGCATTAGAATTGGAAGAAAAAGGATACGACTGGGTAAAACAGGAATATGAACGTAAAAAAGAGTTGCAAAATGGAAAAATTTAATGCGTTTATCAAAAATTCCTTTAACAAAATTAGAGCTTCTCTTCCCGCTAACAATAACGAAAAAGTAAACTCTTTTCGCCAAGTAGCAATAGAAAACTTCTTGAAAAAAGGACTGCTCCTCGGAAAATTGGAAAATAGAGATAATTTTCCCATCGAAAAAGAGATCTCCGACGACTATGAATTTCAACTACAACCTACTCCCTATCAGCCGTTAGACTCGATATTTAAGTGCAAAATTAAGGGTATTGCCTCCAATACTTTTGCTTTTTTTAATGGGTGGTACCTCCATTCGGGGAATCCTATTACGATTTTTCCAAATGGCATGATTATCGGCAGTCTCATCGCAGCTATTGAATGCTATCCCGATTTGGTTTTCTCCCGACTTGGAAAACATCGCCTTGCAGGCAATAATAGTCTCAACGCCCTGAATGAAGCCTTCTTTACAGATGGTATTTTTATTTATATTCCTGATAATGTAGTGGTTGAACATCCTATGCAGGTGGTTAATTTGATCTCTTCAGATCAAAAACTGTTGGTCAATAATCACAATTTGATTATGGTTGGCAAAAATAGCAATTTTTCTTTAGTCTATTGTAATGATTCCATTCATTCTGAAAATAGTTTTGCTAATAATGTTACGGAAATTTATATTGAGGAAAATACAATAGTAAATTTTTGTAAAATGGAGAATAAAGATGCTAAGTCGATCATGTTGGAACATGTTGTTGTAGAGCAAAAAAGTCATTCTCAGTTTTTATCTAATGCGATCACCTTCAATGCCGGTTATGTACGCAATCAATTTCATGTAACTTTAGCAGAACCTTTTGCAGAAGCTCGTGTCAATGGTCTATATTTAGTAGATAAAAAACAAGTGGTTGACAATCATGTTTTCGTAAATCATGCAGCTCCTGATTGTACCAGTCATCAATTGTACAAAGGGATTCTTGATGATGAGGCAATCGCCAATTTTAATGGACATATTTTGGTTTCTCAAGATGCTCAAAAGACGGCTGCATTTCAGACTAACCGAAATATTACGTTGACCGATGAGGCAAAAATTACCACCAAACCATTTTTAGAAATCTATGCCGATGATGTGCAGTGCAGTCATGGTGCTACGGTAGGGCAATTGAACGATACGGAGATGTTTTATCTACGTTCAAGAGGTATTTGTGAACGCAATGCACGCATGTTGCTCATGTATGCTTTTGCGGTAGAGGTTACCTCTTTCATTGATATTATCAATTTACGCAGTCGATTGAATGAAATGATTCAAAGGCGTTTAAAAGGGGAATTATCCCTTTGTGATCAGTGTTTTCTCAACTGCTCGGATCGAAAAAATTTTTCATTTGAGATCGATGTAAGTCTTTTATAAAACGAAAAAAATATAAAAAAATTATGTATATTTCCTCTATATTTTTTGAGGGAAAATTTATGTTTCTGTGTATAATTGAAAAATTTTATGTATATTTGTGCCTCAAAATAAGAAGAACATCACTTCATTGTTTAATAATAAAAAAAATGTTTCCTAATAGCAGTACTTTGCGGGTTTTTGCGGGCTTTGAGGAAGCTGCTTTTGAGT
>JAITTF010000024.1 GCA_031287215.1 Bacteroidales bacterium | reverse complement strand
GGTAGTTCAGCTTGGTTAGAATACGTGCCTGTCACGCACGGGGTCGCGGGTTCGAGTCCCGTCCGCACCGCAGGAAAAAAGCAACAAATAGAGATATTTGTTGCTTTTTTTTATTAATACAATGAATTTTTACATGTTGAGACTCATTGAACATGAATTAATCGCAATTAATCGTGAAAAATATGCATTCTATCGGTTTTTTCTTGCATAAACGGAAGTTCTATTGTATCTTTGTTGCCGTACTATTCATTAAAAAAATAAAAAACAATGGAACCAGAAAAAAATCTTTTTAAGCGTCATCATCATCATTCAATAGGTGCCGGTATTTGTATTGGTATTCTTTTACTGCTTGGTGGGTCAATTTTATTATTCATTAATGCCGGAATCTTACCGTTGGTTTTGAAGAGCATTATTTTCAGTTGGCAAATGTTACTTTTACTGATTGGCATACTCTCTTTCATTCACAAAAGTTATTTTTCGGGTATTGCGCTCATAATCATTGGCATGTTTTTTACCCTTCCACGTCTTACGGAGGCATTCCCTGAAACTATTCCCTATTTTGGAGCTGATTTTATCAATTTATATTACCCCATTTTGTTGATTTTGGCAGGGGTATTGTTGATATGTTATTGGATATTCCGTACTAAAAGTCCTCATTATCAAAAATACAAAGATAGAAACGAGCAATTTTTCTCAGATACTACTCGTGAAGTACATCATGAATCGGGCTATTTTTACCGTGATGTAGTTTTTAGTGGTGGAGAGCACATTTTCTTGGACACTGAATTTCTTGGAGGGGAAGTAAATCTTGTTTTTGGGGCTATTACGCTTGATTTACGTAGAACTAAATTGCCGGAGGGGGATACCGTTCTTAAATTAAAAAATGTCTTTAGTGGTTCTGTAATTTTGGTACCCGAGACTTGGAAAGTAGATCTGTGTTTAAAATCAGTTTTTGGCGGATTTAAAGACAGCCGATTTATCGGTGCTGAAATTGACACTACTCGTCGCTTGATTGTTGAAGGGGAATGTGTCTTTGGAGGTGGAGAACTAAAAAATTAACTATCTTTGTACTGATTAACTAAGCCCAAAAATGCCGTTCCCAAAGACCGTAAGTGTTGTCCTTTTTTGGATTGTATATGTTGCCATTCACATCCTTTCTTTGTGGCATTTTGTAGCATACCCTGTTTATGCGCTCTTGTTTGACGCTCTTAGCACTGCATTCTTCTTGACGTTATCTTATTTTGCTGTAAAATCACTAGTGGTGTATGGCAATTATGCTTTGATAGCTTTTTCGCAACAATTGGTCAACAATATTGCCTTACTTCTCTTGTTATTGTTTGTATCAGGAGGATTCAATGTACTTTTTGATTATCTTATTTTTGGGGAAGAATTTGTAATAGTTTTATTGCCTTTATTGCCTATAAAAACGACTATTAATTTACTGTTATTTATTATTTTACTATTGATTTTTTATCTAAAAGCACTAACCAAAGAAGCACTAAATCAGCCGGAAGAACTTCCGGTAATTTCTCAGCAAACGGAGCAAGAAGTTGCCGACATGATTGAACGAATTTCGGTAAAGGCAAAGCAACAACTTATTGTTATTCAATTAGATGACATACTTTGCATTAAAGCTTATGGCGATTATGTTAAGATTGGTACTATGAAAGGTGAATATTTAAAAGAGCAGACGATGAAATATTATGAGCAAGGATTACCTCACCATCAATTTATTAGAATACATCGTTCCTATATTGTGAATATACAAGCTATTACGCGCATAGAGCAATACAATAAGCAAAGCAATATGATCATTCTCAAGAATGGTGAGAAGCTCAAAATCAGTCTTTCAGGTTATAAGGTACTGAAGGGTGCTTTAAACCTGTAGGGATAAATCTGCTCTTTTTGCTAATTTATTACACAGAGACTAAAAACTGTCCCGCAATTGTTCATACACAAAATCTAACCCAAGGAGTGCTCCGGCGGTAAGGAAGGCGGTAATGATCACACCCAAAATGCCATGATGGTTGATGCTTTGACCTGTAAGTAAGAGATTTGGGATTTTAGTACTTTGAGAGACGGTGCTTTGTAATAGGTTGCAAGCATCTTTCAGAATCCCATAGTTGGCACCGGCTTCTGTACCGGTATAGTCGAGATAGGTGAGCGGCGTAGAAGTATAGTATCTCTCTATGTTAGGGATCGTTCCGGGCATCTGTTTTTCCAATTGCAGCAGCAGTTGCTCTGCCTTACGGTATTTAAACTGTTCGTAATCCTCTCCTCTATGTCCAATGGTAGTACATTGCCATTGAGCTACTTCCGCAAAAGACATATCGGCAATCAGCACAGCTCCCTCGGCGAAACCGCTATGATGGGTAGGACAAAGGTGCATGTAAAGAAATTGGTCTCCCCATTTTGCGGTTTCCCAAACACTTTCTCCTGCGTAATGAAAAAAATTGGAATTTAGATAGGATACGGTATTGGGTTTAAATCGGAGATAAACTGTAAAATTGGAAATCGTATTTTCTAAATTGAGAATACGATCTCTATAAGATTTTCTAATCAAATGAGAATCAATCAATTCAACGGTTTTTGCAGGATGAATATCAGATATAAAAGAATCAGCAGGTATAATTTCGCCATTTTCTAAACTTACCGAAACGGCATCATAATCATTACAATTAATTTTAGTTACTTTGGCTTGGGTACGCACTTGTCCCCCCATTTTACGAATAGAATTGGCAAGGGAGACGGCGATAGAATCGCTTCCTCCTACAATTCTAAAAGCACTATTATTGAAAAAATCATTGATCAGTGCATGAATATAAAGAGGTGTTTGGTGTTTTACACCGGCATAGAGAGGTGAATTGCCGGCTAAGACATTTTGCAACACCGTATTAGAGGTCATAGAAGCTATAAAATCTCCGGCACGCTGCTCCAAATATAGGAATGGTGAAAGATGACGTGGTGTGTGCGCTCGAAAAGAATAAAAAGGAGAACTTTCTGCTATTTGTTTGATTTGTTGTCGATAATTTTTGAGATTTTGTTTTTCTGTAGGAAAATGAGAAGCTAATTGTTCCACAAAAGAGGTTGCACCTATGGAATAATTATAACGGGTTCCGTCTAAAGAGATGATGTCATAACTATTTTCATCTAAGGCACTTAATTTTACATCTTCGAGTAAAGAGAGATATTTAAAGTAGTTGTAGAGTGTTTGCCCCTTTTCCATACTCCCGATGTAGTGCATGCCGGTATCAAATTTCACCCCTTTGCGGGTAAAGGTTTGCAGGCAACCGCCAATTTGGCTATTTTTTTCTAAAACCGTAACCTTAAATCCATTTTTAGCCAGAATATAACCACAAGTTAAACCGCCGAGACCACTTCCGATGATGATGACATGCTTTTCCATGAGTTATAAAGTTATAATATAATCAAATAATAGATCTTCAGGAAGTTCAGAGGTTACATAAATAGAAATATTGGAAGGTAATCCTGTACAGTGTTGTGCGATAGCCACTTTCTCTGGATCCTGTTCGGTAGCGACTATCCTCAGATTGGGGTGAACCATTGCGAACAGAAAACTGAAAATGCCATACCCATTATTGGCAACGCAGACTGTGCCTGAGCCATTAAAATGATCTATTTTTTCCAACAGTAAAGATTTTTCCAAGTTCCTACACTCTTTATGGGCTTCATTCCAAATTTCTTTTCCTTTATAGAGATAGTTATGCAATTCATAAAATTTAAAATAGGAAGCGGTTTCTATTTCCTTAGAAATTTGG
>JAITTF010000323.1 GCA_031287215.1 Bacteroidales bacterium | reverse complement strand
AAGTGTTTCACACCATACAAAAAGAAAAACCTTGCTTGTGCTCGCTGTCTCAATGGTTGGTTTTTATGCGTTTTTTCTATTTTACAACAACTTCAACAATTCTTCTCAAGAAAAGATAGCAGGGTTTAATATTCCCTTCAAATTTATAGAATATCCTGATAATGATAAAATAGTTCCATATACACAATTTCTTAATGAAACGGGACAAGACCCTAAAGAATATCTGCTGGATCTATTTAGCAAATATGATATTGTTGTGCTTTGTGAAAATTTGCATTCTGAAGATACACAGTGGGATTTTATTTTTGACGTAGTTCAAGACCGCAGATTTATTGAAAATGTAGGAAATGTTTTTACTGAATACGGATCTGTTGGAGAGCAAGCAAAAGTTGACTCCTTTATGAGAAAAACAATAGATAATGATACATTATTAGCAAAAGAGACGGCTACATTGACTAATTTTATGGCAAATAACTTCTACCTTTTTATGCAAAAACTATATAGATTGAACCAAACATTACCTGATAGCTTAAAAATACAAGAGCATTTTTCAGACATCTTAAATGACAACTATCTTTTCGATTCATATTATGATTCTCTAAATAAACGCCAACAGTATAATCCAAACCGTCCTTACAGAGATAGTTTAATGGCTCAAATAGTTATTGATTGGTATCATGCTACAAAGAAAAAATGTTTGGTAGTAACCAACTATAGACATGCTTTTGTAGTCAATAAAACTGCTCAAGAAAAAGACAAAAGAGCCTATAGACGTTATAGAGATAATGAAGCGCAATACATCTATAATATTTTTCCTCAAAATACCGCAAATGTGATGCTCTATGGAATGGGCGTGAAAAATGTCAATGTATCTGCATTAATACAAAATGGAAAATGGAGTAGGGCATTTAAAAATAATCATTATCTTCCTGTTGGTTTTGATTTTAAAGATTCTCCTTTTGGAAAAGATTGTTTCGATAGATTCCCCTCCTTTGGAAGAACACAGCCTTTTTTGTATGAAGATATTTTTACCGGTTTTATCTTTTATAAACCGGAACAGGGATGGACACATTCAACCCCATACTATCGAAAATATGGAGCAGAAGAAGAGTATAAATGGGCTGTATCCAACCATTTGATCGATTCTGTAAAAGGAAAAATGTTGATCAACAACTACAGTAATCAAGGTGGCTTAATGGCAAATACGGAGAGATTCCCACTTTATATCAATAGTTATCATTTTATGGATTTAGTGATATGGGGAATATGGGCTGTCTTTATTGCCATTATAGTTCTGATAAAGAGTATAATACTGTTTGTTAGAAGAAATCGTTAAAATAAAAAAAGCGATCTTTTTATCTCACCACCGGAATGGTAAAGCCTATCGTTTTTTGGATATCTTTTAAAAGCCCCATTTCATTTTTGGCGCATAAGGATAAAGCAGTCCCTGCATGTCCTGCACGTCCTGTACGTCCAATACGATGTACATAAATTTCGGGTACATTAGGTAAATCGTAATTGATAACCATAGGAAGTTCTTGAATGTCAATGCCTCTTGATGCAATGTCGGTAGCAATCATCACGCGAATTTTACCTGATTTAAAGTCGGCAAGTGCACGTTGTCTTGCAGCTTGTGACTTATTGCTATGGATAGAATCACTGCCGATACCTGCTTTGCACAAAATACGGGCTATACGGTCGGAACCGTGTTTGGTACGTGAAAAAACCAAAATAGATTTGCTCTTGGCTTGTTTTACCAAATGAAGTAACAGGTCTTTTTTGCCTTCTTGATCAATGTAATAAACATACTGATCAATAGTATCAATGACCGGTTTTTTAGGTTCAATGCTGATTCTTACCGGATTACGCAAAAGAGATTTGGCAAGAGCTGCAATAGATGCCGGCATGGTAGCTGAGAAAAACATGGTCTGTTTTTCCTTAGGTAGGAGGGGCAAAATGCGATTTATATCATGAATAAATCCCATATCAAGCATGTGGTCAGCTTCGTCGAGTACAAAGTGGGTAATCGCATTTAATTTGATAAATCCTTGGTTTATAAGATCAAGCAATCGTCCCGGAGTAGCAATAAGTACATCTACTCCCTTTTTCAACATCACAGTTTGAGGTTGTTGGTTTACGCCTCCAAAGACTAAACCATGAGCTACAGAGGTGTGTTTTGAATAATCTTTAAAACTATCACTAATTTGAATCGCTAATTCGCGGGTAGGCGTAAGGACAAGTGCTTTAATTTCACGTTTTTTACCAAAATTAGTCTGTTGTGCTAAGTGTTGAATAATAGGAATGGCGAAGACTGCCGTTTTTCCGGTGCCAGTTTGTGCGCATCCTAAAAGATCTTTATTGTTTAATACTACGGGTATTCCTTGTTCCTGAATAGGGGTTGGTTTTGTATAACCTTTTTCTGCGAGCGCTCTTAAAACAGGCTCGCTAATTTTCAATTCTTTAAATGTCATAAAATGTTAAACTGCTAAAATTGCAGTTAAATGTATATTAATAAATACTGTTTTTTTATCTGACGAGGAGAAGTTGCCTGCACAAAAACAGACATTGCCAATAAAGCGGCAAAGATACTACTTTTTTTCATATACTTTGCATGTAAAAAACAATTGATTTTTTTATTATTTTTGCAGCATGAAAGAATTGGGTATGATTTTACGAAAAGAGTGGATTCATCTTTTTAGAGATAGAATTTCTTTTTTCTTAATGTTAGCGATGCCAATCATCTTAGTGCTTCTTTTTGGGTTTACCATTAGTACTGAAATAAAAAATGCCAAAATAGCAGTTTTAGACCAATCCAAAGACCAAGAATCACAAAATCTAATCAAGAAAATTGCTTCTTCTTCTTATTTTCAAGTAGTCGCTTATCCCGAAAGTGAAGCTGAAATAGATCAGGATTTTAAAAATAAAAATATTAAATTGGCGATCATCATCCCAAATAATTTCGAGGAAATATTAACTAAAGAGAAAAAAGCTGTAGTTCAGATTATTAGTGATGTATCAGACTTAAATATTGCCTCTATGCTCAATGGATATATTCAAGCGATTCTTTACGACTATGCTCTTGAATTTTCACAGAGTACTGTTGCTTCTTTGCCATTCGATTTATCGGTGAGAATGCAATATAATCCTGAGATGAACAGTGTTTATATGTTTGTTCCGGGCATTATTACCTTGATTATGATCATCATGACTGCCCTTATGGCATCGATTACGCTTTCTAAAGAGATGGAAACAGGCTCGATGAATATGTTGCTCATTACGCCGGTAAAAAAGATATATATAGTATTAGGAAAAATAATTCCCTATATGTTACTTTCTTTACTATCAACAGTTATTATATTAGTATTAAGTGTTGTAGTTTTTAAAATACCCATCAAAGGCACTCTCTTTTTACTGCTTTTTGTCTGTATTGTTTTTATGTTTACCTCTGCGGCATTTGGTTTGATGATTTCGGCATTAGTAAAAACACAGTTAAATGCCATGATGACGACCATGATGGGGTTATTTCTCCCTACAGTTTTACTTTCCGGTTTTTTGTTTCCTTTAGACAATATGCCCTATTTTTTCCAGATATTAGCCAATATTTTCCCTGCTAAATGGTTTATTATAGCGCTTAAGGATGTGATGATTAAGGGTTCACATGTAGCTGATATTTGGTTATACTTAACCATTCTCACGGTTATGGCGGTAGTTTTGGTAGCCATTAGTTTAAGTCGTATTGATCAAAGGGAAAAGCGATGAGAATTATTCTAATGTTAATAAAGAAGGAATTTTTGCAGGTTTTCAGGAACCCGCTTTTGCGTTCAATTCTGATTGTAGCACCGATGGTACAGTTTGTGCTTTTCCCTTTTACGGCTGATTATGAAATAAAACTGTTGCAGATTGCTTTTATTGACCATGACCGCTCCACCATTACGCAAGAAATTATCAACAGTTACGATGCTTCCCCTCATTTTGTCAATCATGGAGTCTTAGATTCCAGAGCAGAAGCAGACCAAATGATGTTGAAGGACCAAATAGATTTTATCGTTGAATTTCCTTCTGATTTTGAAAAAAATATTGTCAATGGCGAGCACACTACTATTGCTGTTACTGCCAATGCCATCAACAGCGTAAAAGCCGGCATCGGAAACAATTACGTTCAAAGGGTGATGAACGATTTTATGGAAAATTATTATGAAAATAGTGGGTACGATTTAACAGGACAAGTTCAGATCGTTTCCAGCAGTATTTATTGGTACAATGAGCAGATGAATTATAAAAATCTTATTGTTCCGGGCATTTTAGTCATCTTAGTTACCTTGATAGGCGCCTATATTACAGCATTAAATATTGTAAGAGAAAAAGAGTTAGGTACTATTGAACAAATCAATGTTACGCCTATCCGAAAATGGCAATTTATCTTAGGAAAAATGATTCCTTTTTGGATATTAGGGATATTTGAATTTATTTTGGGATTAGTATTAATGAAAATCGTGTTCAGTATTTCTGTTCAGGGGAGCATTCCACTTTTGATTGGCATCACAGCGATTTACTTATTAGTCATGTTAGGGTTAGGATTTTTTATCTCCAGTGTTTCCGAAAATCAACTCCAAGCGATGATGATTGTCTTCTTCCTTTTTATCGTATTTGTATTACTGAGTGGTCTTTTCACTCCGATAGAAGGAATGCCTACGTGGGCTGCTAAAATCAATTATTTCAATCCGCTCTCTTTTTATATGGAAGTTATCAAAAGCATTGTTCTCAAAGGTGGTGCCATGAAAGACGTGCAGCAGCAAGTGATTGCACTTTCCGCTATGGCGGTCATTCTCAATACTGCTGCTCTATTATCTTATCGAGAGAGGGTGAAATAAAAACCTAATTTTTTTCGTGATCAGAATAGTGATTAATGGTCAATTTCTTTATTGATCATATTTTCGCGTTTTCGTACCTTTGTGCCTTCGCACCTTTAGTTTATCACAAGTTTTCCCGTACTCTTCTTCCCTCCAAACTCAATGCTATAAATATAGATTCCCGCCACAAACCGGCTCACATTGATACTTTCCTTATCCCCAATCTCCTGCCTTAGTAACTCCCGCCCCTGCACATCAAAAAGCGAAAACATTGCCATCCCTCCTTCTGTTTTTCTGCTCTGCTGCTTTTCTGCCATCTGCCATTTGCTCTTCTGCTCTACATTAGCAAATTCAACGGTAATTTGCTCCCGCGCCGGATTAGGATAAACTCGCACTCCCGCTTCCGCCTCATGTTCCGCAATCCCTACACCGTGCGTGTCGATAAACATCCTTTTAAGCAGTACATTTGGAAATGAATATAATTCTTCTCCATTTTTCCATACTTTTCCATCATTTCCGGTGATCCCTGCACCATAAACATCACTATCAATAACTTTAACGGACATACAAGCCGCATCATTCATGGTTGTACCGTCAAAAAAATAGAGTTCTTCGTTATTTTTCCATATTTTAGCTTTTCCTATAGAATTATAATCATAAATAACCGATGATCCTCCAATATAAACATCTTCTCCTGATACACAAAGTGAATGTGAATATAATTCAGTAGAAGAACTTATAGAAAATAAATTTTCATTGTTTTTAGATACCATAATTGACGAACCGCCCACATGTGAAGTCATGCCTACGGAATATATATTGTTCTGATAATTATAAATTAGGTATGGTTTTACATCCATGGTATAATAAATCTGTCCGTTTTTCCATACTTTTCCTTCACCATTACTATATCCGCAATAAAAAACATCTTCCTCTTCCAAACCATCATTGCTGTTTGTTACGAAGAGTGAAAGAAATCTAACAACTTCTGCTGATGTAGTATAGAGTTCTTCTCCATTTTTCCACACTATACCTTTTTCAAGGGAAGGAAGGTCAACAATTGTTGATATGTAATTACCACTAACATAAACATTTCCTGCTGTAGAGATGTAAATTGATGTAGTGAGATATTTTCCAGTATATATAATCCGCAAAACAAAAAGTACAATTTTTGAAAACAAAAAGTACAGAAAATATTTTTTTTATTTCGCCAACAAGATCGTCATTTTCAAATTCCAATTCTTTTCAGCATCGGCTACGAGAAGTCTTCCACTTGCGTTGTCTATAAATATATCATTTGGATAAGTATTCTCCTCTGCTGGGAGATCTTTATCTTCGGAACCCACGACCATAAGAGTACCCCTTTGGCCGTCTGACCCATTATTACCTTGAATCCCTTGAAATCCTTGAAATCCTCTTATATTTCCCTTCAAAGTCCATACTGTATATTCTGTCTTTTGATATAAATTAAAGTTGGCTGTATTGAGATATAAATCTCCGATACTATATGCTGATGAACTTGGAGCGGTCGTTCCTGTATATATTGATCGCCCGTCAGCACCTGCCAACCCTTGTTCTCCTGGTTCACCACCAAGAGGTATGGCGGCTGTCCATTCTCCGGAGCCTACCTTATCGCGAAAGTATTCATCACCCTCCTGCATTCCTGTATGCCATTCCTCACCATTTACGCTATAATTTCTTTGGACGCCCGCTCCAGGCTCTCCGGGTTGAGGGGTTAATATTGATGCAGGAATCCTTATTTCAGTACCCGTATCACTGTCATAACCAACCAAGTATAGATTGTTTAATTGATTTTTTAATTGAAAACTCGCAAAATTAGCCATTTATTATTGTTATTATTTGGTTATCGTTGATTGTCATAAATAGATCTCCGGTAGAACTGGTTATATTTGCATCACTATTATCAGAAGAAGCAGATGTAGCAGGATTAATGCTATTAATTTGGTAATATTCTGCTACTCTATTATTATAGGCAGGGGGCACTTCAAGCTCCATTATTGTAAGATCATTTAGCGAAATATCGTTAATCCTTGCTATTTCAAATGCGGCTTCTACATCTCCGGAATATTGAATGGCAATGTCAAAAATAGTCTGTCTATCACTTCTTTTTATTCTCATATCAATTTTATATCTCCATTAATTTGGATCCATCTCGACACATTAGAATTATAATTAGGAATAATAGTTAGCATTGAACCGGATGATGGCATTCCTATAATTCCTAAGGCAACATTCGTTTGCAATTTAACTTTTGCGATAGAACTATCTTCCAGAAGATTATGTCCAAATAGTGCATAAGTTTCTTGATTTAAACCAAAATTTGTAAAAATTGGAATATTTATGACACTACCTGTTGGAGGAACTTTAATTATCAACTGAATAATTAATCTATCATCTTTTTTTCTCATAATATTTGGAAACGTTTCACTTATTCCAATAGTTCCGGATTGAGCAGAACTTCCATCAACTAAAGCGTTTGAAAAACTATTAATATTCAAAAAATTGAGATAGTTGGTGTATAGACGATACGAAAAAATATCTCTTAGTCTGTAAAATTTATACTTTGGATTCAGAGGATTTGCTGCTGATAATGAAGCACTTCTTGTCACATATACGTTAGGGAAGGTTACAGCAGCACCCTCTATTTCTAAATCTACTACATCATGGTTAGTACTTGTTAAATTAATAGTTCTTCCGGCAGGATCACTATCGTTTATTAATTGATCTGCTGATATTCCTGAGTAGTTATCCAGCATGTAAATATGGCCTCTTCTCTGTGCTCCATTATTAATTAACTTCCCATTAGCTACTATATAGCACATAGCATTCTCTATAACAGGCGTAGGCGTAGGAGTTCCTGGAGTTTGAATAGGGAAATATCCATCATCGGCAGCGAGAAATACACACGTACCTCCTGGCAACCTCATACCATCAAGAATACCATTGATGAATTTTACATGAGAGTTGAGAATCTTTAATATCTCCCTGCTTACAGGATAAGCTCCGGTTCCATCTAAATTTATTAATTCATCCATTATTTATTGTTTTTTATTGAAATTTTAATTCGTATTGAGTGCCTGCAAACTTATAGTTTTCTACCGTTTTTTTGATTGCATTAATCTTATTTTCATCACCACTATATTCGAATGGGACTATCACCCAAAAAGGCCTATACCCCCACATGCTCCAGCTATAAACGGCAAATGGTACTCTTAGCTGTCTCTTTCCGATCTCTCCGCTTAAGTAGGCTACTGTAGGTAATAGTGACTGATTGCTATCCATCACTATGATTCTTCTTTCTAATTCATCAAAATTGTCATTCAGTAATCTCTGAATGTTTGGATATTGAATGTTATAGCTTAGGTTTACGTTTTTTCTATCTCTAAATACCATAAACCTTGAATGTAGTATTCTAAATGGAATGAATAAAACAAACACTATCCTCGTTAATGCATTTCTTAACGAAAATGGCAGGGTTGACTTTATCAGATCCAAAAAATTAACATCATATTTTCCCATTAATCCACCAAATAAATTATCTCGCTTTCATTAAAATCCTCTATTTTCAAGTAACCACTACTTGGAGTATATCTTGAACTAACAACGTTCACCTGTTCTCCGGCAGTTGTGTTGGCGTATAAAAATCCAACCACTTTCACTCCATCTGCCTCTTGTATGTAATCTATCATATTCATGACCACAAATTCACCA
>JAITTF010000319.1 GCA_031287215.1 Bacteroidales bacterium | reverse complement strand
CAGCAGTTGAAACCAAACTTGCAAAAGCCAAACAAGATTACGAGCCATACAAGGCGCAGGAAGAACTGAATTTGATTCACGAACTGTTCCCGATGATGAAAGAACAACTTCGTATAGCCGAATTTTGCAGGAAAATAGGTCTTGCTATTAAACCCATTAAGGCATTATTCGCAGGTAAAACCCTGACAGCAAAATCTTTTTCTTTCTTTTCGCCGGAACATAAGCAAAAGTTTCCATCTGAAGATGTCAAACTGAAAATCGAAACTGAACAAGACAACCCGAACAAGCTTCGTCTTAACCTCAATGGATTGAATATTTTAGACTGGTTTAGGCAGAGGTTTGATGCATTACAACAAAACATCAGCAACAAACGAAAACATGGCAAAAGCAAACAGATTAAATTGTAAAATGTTTATATACAAATAAATTACATTATTTATTAGAATGCTATTAATAACTTTCTTCTTGAAGATTGTCTATAATTGGCAATTTTTTTCGTACTTTTGCCGTTGAAAATATAAGATAAAATCTTTTGCTTGTGTCAAAAGTTGTCAAACATTGGCAATGCTTTTGCATCAAATAAAAAAAGGAATAGATATGTGTTCAAAAATGATGTTGTTTTCGGAAAAAGTTCGCCAACTGCGAGAAGAAAAGAAACTGTATCAAAAACAGTTAGCGGGTGCTTTGTCTATTGATAAGCCGATGTATTGCCGCATAGAAAAAGGGGAACGCCGAGCAAAACGCGAGCAGATACCTGTTATTGCAGAGATTTTACAAGCCGACCCTGAAGAATTGCTTGCTTTGTGGCTTGCCGACCAAGTAACCGCTGTAGTTGCAGACGAAACGAACATTGCAAAAAGAGTATTGAAGATTGCAGATAAATCTTTAAATAAGAAATAGATATGTCAAAAATAAAACCATATAAGCAGATAGAAGTTGTACCGCAAATTGTGGCTGAAAAAAGTACGCCTTACGGATTGCGTACCTATATCAGTTTGTTTAGTAGTGCGGGCATTGGCTGTTATGGTTTCAAAGAGGAGAATTTTTATTGTGTTGCTACTGTTGAACTTTTGGAAAGGCGTTTGAAAATTCAATCGTACAATCAAAAATGCACCTATGAAAGCGGCTACATTAGCGGCGACCTTACTACAAAAGAGATAAAAGACAAAGTTTTTTCCGAATTGGATTTGTGGAAAAAGTGGTATAGTATTAGCGATTTAGATGTTTTGATTGCAACCCCGCCTTGTCAGGGAATGTCAGTAGCTAACCACAAGAAAAAAGACGAGTTAAAGCGTAATTCTTTGGTTGTTGAATCAATCAAATTAACCAAAAAGGTAAAACCGAAATTCTTTATTTTTGAGAATGTTAGAGCTTTTCTTACTTCTGTTTGCACAGATTTAGACGGACAAGATAAACCCATAAAACAAGCGATTGATTACAATTTGTCAGGTGAGTACAATATCCATTTTCAGGTACTCAATTTCAAAGATTACGGCAATCCGTCAAGCCGCACGAGAACGCTTGTAATAGGTGTTCGCAAAGATTTGAAAGAAATTACACCGCTTGATGTTTTCCCCAACCAACAACCCGAAAAAACTTTGCGACAGGTTATTGGACATTTGCCTGCTCTCAAAAAAATGGGAGAGGTAAGCAAAGACGATATTTATCACAATTACAAATTTGCAGCATAAGATGGGAAACACAGATAAAATATCGGAAATAATGAATCTAATTGGCTATGGTTTAGCCAAATTTGATTTGGACTTTATAAAAGAGTTCGGTTTTTCTACAAAATCTGCATTTAATCAATTCGTTGTTGATTTAGGTTTGGCAAATACTGCAAAAGCCGTTTCCAATAGACAAGACAGTTTTGACCCTTATTTTGACAATGGCAGAAGAGGCTGGTATCAACGAAAACAACGCGAACATATTAAATTGTTTATTGACAGTCTGTTTGGAAAAGAAAATGCAAAAGAATATGCCAATATTATAAAACTGTACATTCAAGATTACAACAAAGATATTAGTCTGACGACTATAAAAGAAAGCCCTGTTCTCAAGTCGAAATTTAAGCAGTTACAAGAAACCGGTAAAGAGGCAGAGTTTTATTTTATGAACAATTACCAAACTATTGGCAGATTTGCAAATGGAATTTTGGAAGATGCCCGACTTTGGGGCGATGGTTATGATTTTCAAATCCAAATTGAAAACAATTTCTGTCTTGCAGAGGTAAAAGGGATTCGTGAAAAAAGTGGCTCTATTCGTTTGACACAAAACGAATATACAAAAGCACAAGAGTTTAATTCTGATTATTTTCTCGTAGTTATCAGTAATTTGTCTTATACCCCAAAATTGAATTTAGTTGAAAACCCTTTGCAAACACTTTCCTTTACTTGTAAAGAAATAAAATCTGTGCAATCAAATTATCATTCAGAATTAATAAATTGGTAAGATATGAAAGAAGTTAAAACAATGTTTGGTGTAGAACACGCATATATTGACGGACGAAAACCATACGATATTTTCCCGTCAAAAATTGAAGCGGAGGAATTTTGTCAAAAAACTGAGTTGTGGAATGATAAACATATTCCATTATTCATATTTCAAGCCGATTTCAATTCTGATTTGATTTACAAAGAAGATAATGGCGATTGGAATTATGATGATTTTTCCAATACGATTATTGGAAATTACTCTCGTATAAGAGAACTTAATCATTATCCTGAACATTTTGAACGGTAATAAATTATGAGTAAAACATTTAACATATATTGCGATGAAAGTTGCCACATAGAACACGACCACAAGTCATTTATGTTTTTAGGGGCAGTCAGTTGTGCATATCCGCAAGTTCGCCG
>JAITTF010000302.1 GCA_031287215.1 Bacteroidales bacterium | reverse complement strand
GGCTCTACAATAAAACAGGCAGTTTGGGTAGTAATTTGATCCAAATCTTCTTCATTTCCAAAATTGATAGCCTTTGTATTTGGCAATAATGGTTGAAAACTCTTTTTAAAATCCTCAGTTCCCATCACGCTCATAGCACCATGTGTACAACCATGATAAGCATTATGACAATAGACAATCTCTTGTCTTCCTGTAACGCGTTTGGCTAACTTCAATCCTCCTTCTACCGCTTCTGAGCCCGAATTGACAAAGAAAACGGAAGACAATGGTGGCGGCAATTGTGCCGTCAACAGAGAGGCTAATTCTACTTGAGGCTCTTGAATCAATTCTCCATACACCATGACATGCATGTAGCGGTCTATCTGTTGTTTTACAGCCTCAATAATTTTCGGATTCCCGTGCCCCATATTACAAACGGAAATGCCTGCAAGCATATCTAAATACTCTTTTCCTTGTTTATCAAAAATATACATTCCTTTTGCATGGTCAATCTCTATTGCCATTGGACTATCTGAGGTGCCGGCTACAGAAGCAAAAAATTTGTCTTTTAAATTATTGTTCATTAATATCTTTGTTTTTTTACATTATTCTGATTTTGAAAAAAATAAAATTTAAAAAATTGTCTTTATTGAAGCGTTTTTTTTATTCTGCAAATATAATGATAAATATTCAATTTTTTATCCTTCAAACATCTCCGGTTTAAAATTGATGAGATAAAGCTGTTTGGTGGAACGGGTAATAGCGGTGTATAACCAGCGAAGCGTCTCCTTATCTATCTGTCCTCCTTTGAGATATAGTTGGTCAACGAGGACTATTTCCCATTGACCGCCTTGTGTTTTATGGCAGGTGAGTGAGTAGCCGAATTTTACTTGAACGGCATTCAAATAGGGGTCGTTTTTGATTTTGAGGTATCTCGTTTTGGCATTGAGAATGCCGGCATAGTCTATAGCTATCTGTTGGTAGAGTGTATTGTTCTGTTCGGAAGTAAGTGAAGCGGCTTCACAGTCAAGACTATCTAAAATTATTTTAATGTCTATGTGCGGATGATTAGGATAATCACATAGGCGAACCGTAACATCTGCAAAATGAAACCCATACAAGTCTTTATATTTATTAACCGACAGCAGTTCCATCATATCCCCATTGGCAATAAAATCGACTTCCGAACCCTCATCTATCCAATAGTAATTATTTTTTACAGCCATCAGATAATCACCGACAGCGATCATATTCTCACGTCCTAAGATGCGGTTTCTAATTTCTTGATTAAAAACGTATGCTCTTTTATTAGAACGGGTTATCATGACAATATCGTCAATATCTGCATTACCATAGAGTGTATTGAGTAGCTCTTCTAAATCTATACCATTGACCTGCTGAAAGTCGTGAAATCCTAACTTTCCAAAACAGGGGGGATAGTATGATTGTTGTTCTATTTTTTGCCGTAAAATATTAGCATTAAATAAAATACCAGAATCTAATGCCTGTCGTACTACTTCTGTAAGTTGGAAAGTGATGGTATTGATATTAAAATTACGGTTTAGATATTCTTCGTTTAAAGCTGGGCTTTCATCGGAATGTACCGGCGGGAGTTGAGCATCATCACCAATAAACAGCATTTTACAATTATCGCCTTCATATACAAACCCGATGAGGTCATCCAACAGACTTTTACTATTGCTAAAGCCGCTACTCTGGTCAGAAATCATAGAGACTTCATCTACGATGAAGAGGGTATCCCTCAATTTGTTGTCTTTACGCGCGAATTGGAGTATGCCGTCTTTGAATTTTACGCGATAAATATGTTTGTGAATGGTAAAGGCTTTTCTTCCCGAATAGACCGAAAAGACCTTAGCAGCTCTACCTGTAGGTGCCATCAATACGGTTCTTAATCCACATTCTGACAGAGTATTGACCAATCCGCTAATGAGTGTTGTTTTGCCTGTACCCGCATATCCTTTTAATATAAACAGCTGATCATTGGACTTTTGTAAGATGAAATCCGCCAGCTTTTCTATAGCTTCAGCTTGTCCTGAAGTAGGTTGAAAAGGAATTAATTTCCTAAAGAGGGTAGTAAAATCAGTTTTAGAAAGCATGACCTATAGCAAATTGGATTCCATTTGTCCAATGTAATTTATCTCCGTGATTACTATTTCCCCAATTTTTGTTGATCCAATAGCCTTTAGCTTTAGGGACTGAGGGATTATAGATGGGCAAACCGTAATCAAGTCTGACAATAAAGAAATTGAAATCCAAACGCAATCCGATACCTACGTCAATAGCAATTTGTTTATAAAATTGATTGATTTGAAAATTAGCACCCGGTAGATTATCATTTTTATGGGTATTCCAAATATTACCTAAATCGGCAAAAATGCCATATTTGAAAAATTTATAGATGGTACCACGGTATTCTAAATTGAGTTCCATTTTCATATCACCTACTCTTTCAAAATAGTAATAGATGTCATTATCATTTTGATTTAAAGGATTATAACTACCAGGTCCTAAAGTACGCACCCCCCAACCTCTCATGCTGTTGGCACCGCCTACATAGAAACTTTTATCAAAAGGGATCTCTTTATCAAGGTCTAAAGCATAAGCAATTCCAAAATTAAAACGGGCAACAAAAGAGCGTTTTTTGTTCATATTGCGGCTATAACGTAAAGTAAGTTCTCCTTTTTCAAACGAACTATAGTTATATCCTAATACCGACCATACTAATTTATTGTGATTTACCTCATTGGTTAACCTATTTAAGCCATAAACCACCAGACCGCTGGACTCTAAATCTAAGGTAACACGGAAAGAGTTTTTGCTGTTTTGGGGGGATAATAGATAGTTGAAACTGTATCTAAAACTGACAATCATCTCTTTTAAAAACCGTTTTCTATAGCTATCAGGATAATTTTGAGTAAATCTAAAAGTTTTAAAAGAAGTATCTATAGTACTGATAGATATAGGAGTAAGTGAATGATTGACAAATACATTGGGACTCCAATTGTAGGTCATTGCGATATTCATCATCAAGCGGCTATACTGCCATGAGTAGTTAGCACCGGCAGTAAAATAGGTACTATACCGCAGTGCATTAATATCTTGACTTCTTCTAAAAATAAAAAGTCGAGGAAATTCCAAGGTTACGCTACCCCCAATATCTCCATAAACATCAGGAGTCGTTTTAGTAGTAGAGGTTACATCGTCTTCGTTTTTCTTTTTTAAAGCATCTTGATAGACTACACCACCATAAACATTAATCGTTAACCGTTCAGCCCCTTTGAAAATATTTCTATTAGAATAATTGAACGACAAGTCGGTACGGTCAGACCGCGCAGTGAGATCTCCTCCAAAATCATGCAGTTTCCTTCGTACTAAACGGTAACGGACATCTAATTTCCCTGTTTTATTGATGGAATCTCGTTTGAGAGGATTTTCTATATAATCAATGTTTATAATATTAAAGTTCTGTAAATCATTCAATTTGCGATAAGAACGTTCGTAACTTTCGGTAGAAAATAAAATGCCTTTTTTAGTGGCAATCACATCGGTCAACGTTTTATATTTAAAATCTTTGACTAATTGGTATTGCTTGGTAAATTGTCTGGTGTTGATGGGTGTAATAAAGTAGTAGGTTGTAGAATCATTTTTTGTTCTAAACGAACGGAATTGAGTTGTATCGAAAGTAGCAGCATGTTCCATTTCAGTATTATAATTGGTATAAACATACACTTTATCATAAGTATATTTATAAAGCAGGTTTTTTTTAGCATCTTCACTTTTATAGAGGTTTGTATTTCCGATAATAGTAATACTTACGGTAGGAAAACCTTGTCTGTTAAGATGTTGAGAAGAAGCAAAAGTGTCCACCTCAATAGTCAAATAGAGATTGGTAAAATTATAATATCCTTCATTTCTAATCATATTCGCAAGTCGTTTCCGTTCTTCTGAGAAGTCATTTTCATCATATTGACCCCCAATTTTAAAGAGTCTGTTGGCACTGTCTAAAAGGATAATTTTTCTAAAATCGGCTTCCGCAATATTGTATTTTACTTCTCTAATGAAGTAGGGTTTATGGGCAGTAATGACGTAGTTAACATTAGCTTTTTTGCCATCTTTGCCTTTAAAAACGACATTTGCCGCTGTAGAAGAGTTAAAGTAGCCTCTTTTGCGCATGAAGATACTAATCTGTTCCAAAGAGTAGGTGATCAATGCCGAATCAAGCAGTACCGGAGCTTCACCACGTGATTCGCGCAGCCATTTTTTAAATTTAGAATCTTTGACAATGCCGGTAAGCGTATCTTTTTTGGGTTGTCCGTAAGCATAACATGCTGTAGCAATGTTCATGCCCAAAAACTTCTTGTTAAGTTCAGGTCTAATAAGATAGATAATGTCATCAAATTGGGTTGTCCCCTTCACATCTTCAACTACAACGCTGTTTTTGGTCAACATATACTCATTTTCACGTAGGATTTTTGTTGAACTACATGAAAAAAGCAACAACGACACAGATAATATAACTAAGGAAGGGCTAATTTTCATCTATTATCTCATATCATTGACATCAACACCCGAATAATTAGCAGGATTTATCTCAAAAAATTTATTATCAATATTGGTATTCACAATAAAGGTATCAAAATAACAGGTAATAATTTTGAATTGTTCAAAATAGATTCCAAAACGGACTATCTCAT
>JAITTF010000299.1 GCA_031287215.1 Bacteroidales bacterium | reverse complement strand
TGGATAAAAATATCTTTTTCATCGAAATAAATTAAATAGATATATCCTACTTAAACGCCGTTTCACTCAAACCATCTCCGGTTAAAGAGAGCTTTTGTAAGAACGCAGGAGCCTCTTTTCCAAGATATTTATCCACATAGATTTTTGCTAAATATTGACCCAGCATAAAACCATGTCCTCGTAAACCAATCATCAAACCTCTTTCAGGATCAATAATATAACGAGGTTCAACATAATAACCTGCCCAAACAGCTTGGAAGCCTATAGAAGACAATTGTGGTATCCAATCGGCAAATACTTCCGAACAAATTTCAATAAACTCACGAGTGTTGACTTTTAGCTCTTTACCTGAATCCTGTCCGTCAGAAGCAGGAGAAGCACAACCGATAATTTGTCCTGTTTCTCTCAACTGTTGCCCATAAACAGCGGAGAATCCTTTATAATGACGGCGGTCTATCAACATATCCAAGCCATCATTGTTGATTCCTAACAGCGGTAAACGACGTGTGATAAATGCCTGATGACGAACCGGAAATAGTCCCGTTTCATAACCCAATTGATCCGCAAATTTAGCAGCATTTTTACCTAAAGCATTTACAAAATGGTCACAATAATACGCTACATATTCCTTATCGTGGGTCAGTACTAAAGCAACGAATTTCTCTCCCGATTTATAAACCTCCAACAGTTCACAATCTTCTAAAACAAGACCTCCCGCTTGGATCCCTACATTTCTAATGGCATCTAACACTAATCCCGGCGTAGCTTGCCAGCAGTTGTGTGTGATCAAAGCAGCCTGATAAGTGTTGAGATTAGGATTAAAGTAAGGAGAAATTTCTTTTTTAAAATCCTTTTTATCAACCATATAGGCATCAGACCATGCCATGGAAGCCTCTAATGCTTTGTAGGTGGCATCATCGTGTGCAAAACCGACATAACGAATAGGTCTGAAATTAACATTGGTCTTGGTCTGTAATGATTTGAAAATCTCTAAGTTTTGACCGGCAATTTCAGCAATCTCCGGAACCGAGAAAGCAGGACGTCCTCCGGCAATATTACGCCATGAAGAGCCGCGCTCGGAATTACACATCACTACTTTTTTACCGGCTTCGGCAAAATAACGGAAAGTAGCACTCCCTGCCATACCTCCTCCTGCTACAAAAATCTCACAATCAAGGCGTTTCGTACTTTTTCCGTGAATATTGGTAATGTATTTTGGAAGAACATCTTTAGGATATGCTTCACTCATCGTTACTTGATTGGAAAGCGGTCCTCTTGGGGTAGCATCTCCTACAACTGTAATACCATGATTACGAAGAAGTTGTTTTATTCTTGGAATACAACGTTTGCCTCTACAAGGTCCCATCCCTATTCGGGTAATATGTTTTAACTCATCTACGGAAAGAATTTCTCTTTTACCCACAATTTTTAAGATCTCTTCATCAGAAACATCCTCACAATGGCAAACATAAACTTTATGTTCCTCTTTGTCGTTATAGGCTATCTCTTTAATAGGAGTCGGATATTGGTCTTTAATAATAAAACCGGTAACTTCAGTCAAAGCATCTCCTTCAATATCAACAGCTTTTACACGGGCAACATGAGTTTTGTTGGCATTTTTTACTATTTTTTCTATTACACCTTCTCCAATTTTTTTGCCGACATCATTAACCAAGAATACTTCTGCTTTTTCTTCTGCTTCATATTCAAAGGGTAAAAACAACCAGTTTTTATTGAGATTATAACCAAAAATAGCCAATCCCGGACATCTTGACACACAATCCATACAGCCGATACATTTGTCGTAATCCACTACCGGCACCGTTGAGGTTGAAGATTTAGTAATAGCACCATGAGGACATGCAAAGGCGCATGGATTACAAGCAAAACCATAAATACAATCTGTAACCACAAAACCTTTAGCTTTCATGCGTTCCGGAGTTGGTTTTATCGGTTGTTGGAGCACTCTTACAGGATGTTGTTGAGAGTCGATATAATCTTTTGAGATTTCAAGATAATCATCATAATTGACTCTTTTACCTGCTTGCATTGCAATTTCAAGAGCCGCTTGTTTTCCACGAAGTACGGCACAAGTCCCCTCTCCCACTCTAACGGCATCTCCTACACCCCACACATCAAGTCCAAAAATGGTTTTACCCTTAATAAGGAGTGCATCATCAGGAATTAATCCGGTACAAATATTGATAACATCTATATCGGTAATCATTTTTTCGGTTCCGGGGATGAGTTTAAAGTTTTCACATTCAGCTACAACAGCTCCTGTAATTGCGGTATGATCGGCATTCGGAATGGCTTTGAGAATCGTGTGCGAAGTCATAATAGGGATCCCTAATCTACGAACTCTATTAGCTTGTACCGGGAAACCACCTTCTTTGTTTTGCGCTTCAATAATAGCTACAACCTCAGCACCGGCTTGCACTGCTTGATAAGAGGTCAAATAACCAATATTACCGGCTCCCACAGATAAAATGCGTTTTCCCAGTAGCGTATGTTCTACGTTCATCATCTTCTGCACCACTGCCGCGGTGTAAACACCCGGAATATCATCATTTTCAAAAGAGGGCATAAAAGGCACTGCTCCGGTACCGATCACCAAATATTTAGCATCTATATAATACAAACTATTATCTGTAAAACTCTTAATCGCAACTCTTTTTCCTTCCAAAATATCCCAAACCGTAACATTAAGCATAATCCCTGAATCATCTTCTCCTGCTAATGTTTTAGCAATATCAAAACCTCTCATTCCGCCAAAATGAAGCTCTTTTTCAAAAAAGAAAAATTGGTGAGTTTGCATATTAAACTGACCACCAATACAGTCGTTGCTATCAACCACAATATTAGGGATATTCCATTTGTTGAGTTCTTCACGGGCTGCCAATCCTGCCGGTCCGGCACCAATGATTACTACTTCTGTTTTGAAAATCTTAATAGACTTATCGGTCTGTGCTTGCAATGGAGCCGGGAGATACTCTTTAGGAATCTCTTGCACCTTTTTTACACCATCCACTTTAGTAATACAGATCCGCTTAACCTCTCCATCAACCAACATTTCGCAGGCACCACATTTACCAATTCCACATTCAAGGCTGCGCTCGTGTCCCTGTAAACTATGACTGTGAACCGGCATGCCTGCTTGATGCAAAGCCGCAGCTATCGTGTAACCTTGATATCCTTTGATCTGTTTTCCGTTAAATTCAAAAGAAACTTCCTTTCTTTGAGGTATTTCTAAAATGGGGTGCTTTTCTATTTTATACATCTGATGGAAATATTTAAAAATGTTAAGAAATAATTCAAAAAACAAACTGATTTTATGCAAAATATCAAACAAAACTATCTGCATAAGCACTGTGTTATTTTACAAAAAACGACTGCAAATATACTAAAAAAACTGTCATTTTTATTACAGAAATAAAA
>JAITTF010000298.1 GCA_031287215.1 Bacteroidales bacterium | reverse complement strand
TTCCTTATAACACTTGAGTGTTGAGGATTTTCCATCGCATAAACTTGCAGCATCACCACTACTACTAGTAGTACCACTACCACCAACAACGTGCTTCATTTCATTATTGGTCATTTCTGCGAATTCATTAATTTTTAACTTTCTTAAAGCTTTCATTTTGAAATAGATTTTTAATTAGTTTTCCATTTGCAGTCCCATGATGATAAATAGCTAACTTATCACCTCACTAACCCTGCTAAGTTAGCAATATATTAGATGTTAACAGTCTAAATTCGTAAAGTATTTTATATCTTCTATTTTATAATTGTTTGGTAATGTATAACCATTTATAAAAACCGCTGGTGTTGCACGTAATTGAGCACTAACTCTCCAATTTTCATGTTGAAGAAATTCTCTCTCTGTTTGCTCGTCTTGTTTGCAATCATACTGCTCAAAAAAATCTTCTCGTTTATATTTTCCACCCCGAAACCATTCATTATAAATCATCTTTGCCTTTTCTATCGGATATGACATATAAGCAGCTATCAGAAAGCGAACACTGGATTCCAATTCCTTATTGAAAGATGAAAAAACATATTGTACACATATGGAGTGATTTGTATCTTGTAGCAGTTTCTCTATGCGTGTATGCATATAGCTACACGGTCCGCAATGTGGATTGGTCAAGACTGTCACAAGAATTTCCGACTCTATATTTCCGAACAGAATCTTCGATGTAAATTTATCGACCTCACAATAAGCTTGTTTTTTTAAGAGAACTTTAAAAATATCTTCATTAGTTTTCAGGGCATTGAATTCTTGGGTGATTTGTTCCGATTTTTGGAATCGAGAAAGCTGCGGGGTCAGAAGATTAATAGTCACCGGAGGAATAATATAAATAACACCTGTTAAAAGTATCTCTTCCACCTTAAATGTTGGTAATTGAACAGAAAAAAATATCAGGTTGATAATAAATACAGACCAAAGTGACATCTGTACTATCAGACATAGTAGACACCATTGCTTGACTTTAACCTTCTGGTACCAAACACTCCAAACGGTGTAGGGAAGCGTAAAAATGTTGATGATCACCAGATAAGAGAACAAAGTCGGAAAAAACAATAAAATTATCCCATTAGAGATGAAATAACCCAAGCCGATCTCACTCCAACCAATGACACCTCCTAATTTTGATGCTTTCGATTCCAAAACATTATTGCAGTCACTTTGTTTAAAAAGGGAACAAATCTTATCGGTATATTTGCCGTAAATATGTAGTTGCCTATTTACCAATAAATAAGAGATACATAGTCCAATGCAGTTAACAAAGAGAACAAGCATCCTCCCTAAATCTTGAGAGATTTGATTGTGGATAAAAAACAATCCCGCCAACAATCCTACTGCCAACACCAAACCATACTTTTGCAGGATAATTGCCAGTTCCCTTTTGTGATTTTCATTGTAATTTGGTTCAATCGAATTTTCGTTAGTCTCTGCTAACAAGAATACACCTGACCAAGACTCTATAAAATCGTCAAGTGTACTACTTATATTTTCCCTTGCCACCTATAACATACCGAGTTTGAAGATATTTTGCTTACCACGGAAAAATCTCCCCCTACATGGGCAACAAACGGGATCTCCAACATTTGGACAACATCTTCCTTGTTGTCGGTTCTGAACCCTTTGTTTTCTATCCCATAATCAGAAAGCATTTTCGACAACCCGAACAGATTGTATTTGTGCGGATGTTCTCTAAAATATTTATTTGAAAAACTATTCGTGTATTTCACTCCCAATAGGTTTAGCAGCGAAACAAAAACATTTTGTCCTTTTACCATTCTATTTTGTGTTCTTATTTATTACTATGTATTTAGCATGAGAATCTTCTTTATTTTTAAGTTTTACAAGAGGCTGTCTTGCATTCGCAATTCTCACGCAACAAATGTATGATAAAAAAAATAAAACTACGTTAACGGAATGTTATCGTTATGTTAATACGTCATTAACGGAACGTAAAATAACTGACTATCAAGCATATATCTCCACAGTTGGATTATAAAAAAATAAATTTCCGACAATTATAATCAGACCAATCGCTGTTTTTTCTTTAAAATCAGACAATTATCCCCTTTTTTGCTCTTTTTTACTCAAATCATATTCGTTGTCATCATTTGTCCTCTTATTTTCAGAAGAAAATGGATGTGAAAAAACACGCTCTACTTGAATATACTTAAATCTGGGCTGCTCTTGCCTCAATTCTATCTCCTGCATCGCCAACTTTTCTTCTATAGAACCATTTTTCATCGTATTGCAATAAGAAAATGTTTCCGCTAGCTCTCGCTGATAAGCAAACAATTTATCGAAGCCTTTTTCGACTCCTTGAAATAACCGAACCCTATCAAAACCACCCTTAATTGCGCCCTTATTTGTACTTCGATGATTTGTAAGCGGACTTATTTTTATTTTATTGGACTGGTCCTTGCGACTAACAATCAAATGACAATGTATAAATGAAGCATTAGCAGAACGTTCCCTTTCAAAATGGATTTTTCCATAAACTTTATATTTTCTGCCAACAACCCCTTATTGAAGTTTTGAGCATAAGCCGGAATAAAAACCTCTCGGATATATCGTTTCATGGCATCAGACTGTTCTTTTTCCGTTTGTCCCATCATAACCAACTCTTTTTTGGATGGACTGACATGAATAGCAAAAAACTTTGCATCCGTTTTCATTAATTGCCCTATATTATTATCAATCTGCTGAATAACATTCGATTTCGGGACATCATCATTCAAAAGATCGAAAAAACCTTCTACGAAACTACCATTTGCCATTCGGTACATATCTTCATGTTCAAGGAAGTATGTGGGAGAAGTGAAAAAGAAAGAAAATAATGGTAACAGGCTAATAGTCAGGAATGAGTGTCTTTGATTGGTTGTAAATGCCGACCGGGTAAAATACCAATTTCGGCAGTAAGCGTCTCCGCGATACCATCTTTCCCTTCGTTTAGTTAGTTCCTACCTTTGCGGTTCTAACGAAACATATTGCATTATGACCGCATCAGTTTTATTTGAAAAGACTCTTCGGGCCTACTCCCGCCTTTCTTCCTCCGACACCCGTTCCCTGACGAAGTACTGCAAGGAGCATCATGTCAACATCCGTGCCTTCAGATATTGGATGAAGAAGCATTCTATTCCAAGCCCTAAACGCACAAGCCCGTCCAATGAGTCTTCTCTGGTTCCCTTCACTATCCTGCCATGTGTGGAAGAGGAAAAGATAGCTTCTCCATCTGATGGATGTGTCAAAAACGTTGAAGTCTCATTTGCTGCCGGAGCGACTGTTTCTATAGGGGAGAATACTTAACCAAGGAAGGAGCAATGGTAATGCGGATACGCTTACGTTTATTCCAAAGTTTCCTTCCGTATCGTACTATACTCCGCAAATGCCGCATAACGTTTAAGGATTATCGCTTCACCTCCAATTACACTCATTATACCAAAATATGGAAATAGTGTGTACTGTTATAAATCAATCAATTAGCAAATTTAATGAAAATTTCGTTGAAATGTATAGTTTTTTTTGAAAAAATTATACATTTGTTTTGTATTAATCTTTTAATCTAAAAATAATGGAAGAAGAACTTATTTCTGTAGTAATACCTGCCTACAACAAACCAGAAATGCTGGCAAATACTTTACAAAGCGTCCTTAGGCAAACCCATAAAAACTTAGAAATTATTGTTGTCGATGATGGATCTGAAATTGATTTACTGTCCATAATTGAACAATTTAAAGATGTTAGGATATCTTATTTTAAATTGAAACATAAAAATGCTAATGTTGCCAGAAATTACGGAATCCAACAAAGCAAAGGACAATATGTAGCGATGCTAGATGCCGATGATGAATGGTTAGAGAATCATTTAAAAAATTGTTTAATAACTATACAAAAAGAAAAATCAGATGGATTACATGGTAGTTTAATTATAAAAGAATATAATTCAGACAATCAGAGT
>JAITTF010000246.1 GCA_031287215.1 Bacteroidales bacterium | reverse complement strand
TCGCAAAATAGATTTCCAAATGCTCCTATCGTATAAACAGTATCATCATTTATGTTGTATAAATATTTAATGCGTACGAGAGCGGAAGGACTTATTCCAGATAAATTAGAGACAGTTCTGACTCCTTTGTCATTTTCTATTATAACATAAGGGACACTATCCCCTGCTTTGGACACAGGGTGCCACAAAAAAGGATACATAGCGTTTAATATAACAAATGGTGGGCAGTTCGACGAATTGAATGGATTTATTTTTTCTTGAGTTTCACAATCTATCAATTCAGTTATCACATTTATAGTTCTGTCAGTTGTTTTTATTGGCATTACATTAGTAATTAGATATTTCTTCTTCGGAAATAATTTATCCGTTCATTTAATTTTTCAGTTCCTATTTGTACTGACCTTATATAGCATTCATTAGCTTCCTTATGTTGCCCATTGTCGCGATAAACTATTTCCAAGTCGTGGTATGCTTTTATAAAATCAGGTTGTAATTTTATGGCAGCTTTATAACTTTTTATGGAATTGGCATAATCCCCTTCGCTACGATAGTAATGTCCCAAATTACAGTAATATAACACATAGTTTGGCTTCGCTTTAATTGCCAATTTAGTATATTCTATCGCCTTGTCATTGTCTTTATATACCTGTGAAAAAATCACTCCCAAATTGGAATATGCCATTGCTTTAATTGGATTATCAGGATTTAATCCAACAGCTTTTTCATAACATTTTATTGCTTGGGTATAATCATTTATGCCATAATAAGCATCTCCTAAATCGCAATATGTTGCTGCATCAGGATTTTGACTAACACATTCATTAAGGCATACTCTCGCTTCGTCATAAACACCTGTATTTAGATATGAAATGCCCATATTAAACAAAATTGTACTATCAGGCATTAGTCCTAAATTAAGTGCTTGTTCATAGCATTTACTTGCTTGGTCATAATTTCCATTGGATTGATAATCCACTCCCAATTCATATATTTCTTGTGCTGTCATATCTTTGTTATTTATGCTATTTATGCTATTTATGTCATTTATGTCATTTATGTTATTTATTCTTTTTATTTTGACTCCAATCTAAAGGCGAAGTACTAATTTCGTACTTGTATCCTTTTGAATCAAGGTCATGTTTATATTCTTCAATGTTTATGCCCCAACCATCAACTTTTTGTATTTCTTCATCTTCAATTTTAGGACCCAAACAAATCACATCTACATTGTATGGATTCGCTTTTAAATATTCCACATACTTTCGCTTAGCTATAACGTTATTTTCATCATTTTTAATCTCTTCAATTTTAATCTCTTCATCTGAATATTTTTTAATTTGAATAATCCGACACTCCTGTTCTTCTTTGAAAGCAACGTGCTTTATCAAATAGCGCAAGTTGAGTAATAATTTACATACAATAGTCTGGTCTAATCTGTTTGATTGTTCTCTTAATCTTTTCAATTCTATGTCTACCTCTTTTTGGGTTTTGTCTATTTTTTCTTTATATTTTGAGTAATTGTTTCCTAACAGTTCACTTTCTCTATAAAAAACATATTCTTCTTTATGACCTAATGAAACTACGCGATTTGTTTCAGGGTCAATATAAATACAACGAAATAGAGGTAATAGATTAGACAAGTTTTTTTTGTTTGTATTTGTTTCAATTTTATTATTACTTACTTTATTGTATGATTCATCAAGGATATTGTTACTGCGTGGAGAGCGAATATGTTTACTAAAAAAAAGCCCATTGAAAGCAATCGCCACACCTGTCCCTTCTTCGTTTTTCGTTTTTCCGTAAAGACGAAATTGATTTAAACTGTCTTTATTTAAAATAAAACAACCGATAAATGCGCCATTAGAAGAATCAATATCTTTCAATAAATCATTATTGACTGACAAATATCTAAATAAAACTTTGCCTTCTTGTGGGTCATTACTTGTATTTGCTAAACTTAATTGGAAAGAAGAACCTTCAAAAAACATATATTCTGATACTTTCTTAGAGGTATAAGTTACAGCAGGAGCCTCTTCCTTATTATAAACTTGTAACTTCGTGATTATTTTCAATGATTGAAGATACAAATCTTTATAACTTTCAATTTCATTTTCTTTACAGCCATCTATTGCTTCTTTGAAAAAAGCATCATTATTCAATAACATACGAGCCACTATTTCCCCACTTTTCCCTAAATCACAAACCAAAAGTATATCTGTTTTTGCCTCAAGAAAGTCTAACTCGGCTTTTTCATATTGCTTCGTGTTTGCAAATGCAATACCCCGATTTTTATAGACATCTCGAAAAACTTGTTGCTTTTCTTTCAATATCTTAATGGCTTCGGTGTAATCTTCTATTGCACCTTCGTAATCAGAAGTATCAAGTTTGGCATTGCCACGATTGTAATACGCACCTGTATGAGAATTATCAATCTTAATGGCTTGTGTAAAATCTTCTATCGCACCGTTATAATCAAGTTTATCAAGTTTTATGCTTCCACGATTGTTATATGCTGCTGCATATTTGGGATCGTATCTTATAGCTTGAGTAAAGTCGTTAATAGCACCATTATAATCAGTAAATTCTCGTTTTGTGTTGCCACTATTGTAAAATGCCATAGCTGTATCGTGAAAATTTGAATGCTCTATTGCAAATTTAACAGCATCTTCAAAATCTTTTATTGCTCCTGCTTTAGTACATGACAAAAATCACAAAAATCATTGAATATCAGCAAAACAGTTGCTGATTTGTTTGGATGAAACCTTAATAATCAGTATCTTAGAAGAAAACTTCTCATGGTTTTTGCTCT
>JAITTF010000236.1 GCA_031287215.1 Bacteroidales bacterium | reverse complement strand
CAGGCTAATGTTGATAGTAAAATCATTGATGACATTGCCAATTTGGATTCAAAGTTAAACAGTTTTGTTTCGGATACTGATAATAATCCCTTGGAACAGAAATACAAGATATATCTGTTGTACAAAGAATGCGCAAATTGGGGAACAAAAAAAAGTAAAGTATTTGAAACCACAAAGAAAACGAAAATTAACATTGACGATATTATTGATTTTGTTAATCAACAATACACTGCTCACAAAAAAGAAGAGGAAACTGAATTTAAGAATATAAAAGAGAAATATAAGGCTGATTTTATCGCTCAATTAGCCCATGAAAATAACATAAAAAATACCTGTTATTCAGGAATTGATGAATTTATAAATCTTTCATGGGGAAATCCTCGAGTATTCTTATTGATTTTAAAGTTAATTGTTGAAAAATCAGATTTGTTGGGAGAAAAACCATTGGAAGAAGGTTCTTTGATTTCGTTAGAAGCCCAATACCAAGGTATATTTGAAACAGCAAAGTGGTTTTATCAAGATGTAGAAATTGTAGGCGATGCAGGAAAAAATCTATATAAATCGCTAAATAGTTTGGCTAATGTATTTCAAATATATCGTTTTTCAGATAAACCTACCGAGACCAGCGTTTGTGCATTTAACTTTGCTGTAGAAAGTATTTCTTCTATTGCTAAAGAATATATCAATATAGCAACAACTCATTCATTGATAATTGAAGTTAAAGACAGAAAGCAAAGAAATTCTGGAAGGGAAGAAATGGCTTATCAATTAAACAAAATTCTTTCTCCACTTTGGAATTTACCTTCTTCGCGTAGAGGCATAGCAGATTTAGATTCAGAAATGATTGAAGCTATTTTTGAGCCTCAAAAACACACAACATTTGAATCAAAATATAATGAGATGAAATCACGATTTACAGCACCTCTATTTGGAAAAAAGAAAAATAATAAGTCAAACGATATTCTACCTTTATTTTCAAAGCAATAATGGATTATACTATTTTCTATAAAGACTTTTATGATAGTGGAGATTTAGACAATACTCCAAAGTACGATATATTTTTATCTGCATTTGACAATTGTAACCGGACTAAGGAGATTTTTAACAAAGTTAACTCTACTCAAAAAAGATGGTTCTTACTTCCTCAGTATAAAAAGATTGAAGAATTTCCAACTGAAAATATTTACAATAACGAATCATTGGCGGAATCCGAATATTTTGAACAATTTATTCAGGAATTTTCAGAGAATGACTATAAGTCAAAAAAAATCTGTATTGATATTACCGGATTCATCAGGCCACATTTGATTTATTTATTAAAATTTCTTTCATGTTCAGGGATGTCACAGGTTGATTTACTTTATACAGAACCTGTTCAATATAAAAATGCTGACGAAACAAAATTTTCAGGTTATATTGATAGAATACAAGATGTGGAAGGCTGTTCTTCCATTAATAATAATCCAAATACAGAGAATGATTTACTTATTATTTGTGCTGGATATGACGATGACCTAATTGCTAAAATTGCGCAAAATAAAGGTCATTGTCAAAAGAAATATTATATATTGGGATTTCCGTCACTTCAGCCGGATTTTTATCAAGAAAGTATCTTAAAAATGGAAAACGCAAAACAATCCACTGGTGAATTTAAAAAGGTAAAATTTGCACCCGCATTTGACCCTTTTGTTACAGCTCAAATAATCAATGAGATAGTTGAAGAAAATCCAGATGCAACGAATATTTATTTAAGTCCTCTCTCTACCAAGCCTCAAACAGTTGGGATGGCTTTATTTTACATAACCAATTACGATAATTTACCCGTAAGTATTATTTTCCCATATAGTAAAACATACACATCAAAACATGCAGAAGGAATTAAAAGAACATGGAAATATACTGTTGAATTTACAATGGATTAAATATGGATTTGCCCAAATATACGTCACAAAATAAACAAGAACGAATAGGTGTTCATAAGATAGCTGTTATACTTGAAGAATTAGGATTTATTTTTAGAGAAACTTCCAATGGTGATGTGGGTGTAGAATGGACAGATTGAATATGTTAATGAAAACAGTGAAGCAACAGGAATAATAGCTGCAGTTCAGATAAAATCAGGCAAATCATACTTGTGTGAAAATAAAACTGATAAAGATAATTGGATATTTTATGCAGATGATAAGCACAAAACATATTGGGAACAATATCCAATTCCTGTTATTCTTTTAGTTTACAATTCAGATAATAATCAAATTTATTTTTTAGATGTTCGTTATTATCTTAAAGCAAATGGACTTAACTGCATTAAGATTTCGAAGACAAATATTTTGAATCTTGAAAATAGAGACAGAATCTTTGAGCATACTGGTTATCAAAAAGATTCTTTCTTTGATATAGAAGAATTATTCAATGTAATGATTGTAAGCCGCTGTAAATCAGAATATTTTAATATATCATACTTGGATTTATTTCTTTTGGGATTAACAAATTTGACTCGGCAATTGTTTTTTGATATGTCAATTGTCATGGATATTGCAGAGTGCAGAAGTCCACAGGTAGCTGGTGGAAGTGATGAATACATGTTTATATATGAATATGTGAAATTCGTAACGGCCCAAAATATTGCGGAAATAAATTTCGGGGATTGTTTGATTGATTGGGAAGAAAATAAATTAGTGCCCAGATTTCTTGCTCCGCTTACAAATAGAGGGCAAATGTTATTGGAGTATGTAAAAAAAATAGAAGCGAACTATCCAACCATAATGCCCGAATCTCAATTAGTACAAGAAAGATTGATAGAGCTAGTCTTTGATAAATATTCCTATAATAGAATAGAAAAGTTGAGAAAAATACAGGAACAGTATATAACACTCCCCCAAAAAAAATAATTACTTTATAGTCTATTGAATTCTTAGTCCATTTTTGTTATAATAATAACCATCTTTTTCTCTAATGTGTTACTCATAGTCTTTGATTTATAGTCAACAATTCCCGACCTTTGCACCATGGAAATAAAGGCAAAGATAGGTCAACGCATAAAATTTCTGAGGGAACAAGCATCCATGTCTCAGAAAGATTTGGTATATACCGCAGACTTGGATATAAGTTAAATGTCCCTTTTTCAACCGTTTGCCAATGCTTGATAAGATATTCGCGATTTTCGTCGGATAAA
>JAITTF010000181.1 GCA_031287215.1 Bacteroidales bacterium | reverse complement strand
AAGTTAAACATTTTGCTTATTTCAGAAGCAGAATTTAATAAAATGATCGAATAATTGATTGGATAAAAACGATAATTATCCTCAATAAATACTCTTTACAAAAAAATAAACCCCCAAATTAAAATACAAAAAAATATAATCCATTATTTTTTTGTACTTTTGCGGGTTAAATCAAAATAAAAGGAATGGATTTAATTGCATTAAAACAACGTTATGGTATTATTGGACACTGTCCGGCACTTGATCGTGCTATTAATATTGCCGTACAAGTAGCTGCTACTGACCTTTCTGTATTGATTCTGGGGGAGAGTGGCGTTGGCAAGGAGAATTTTTCTAAGATTATTCACGACAATAGTACTTATAAACACGGGGCTTATATTACCGTTAATTGTGGTGCTATACCGGAAGGAACTATAGATTCAGAGCTTTTTGGACATGAAAAAGGAGCTTTTACAGGGGCAACAGAAACCAGAAAAGGCTATTTTGAGGTGGCTGACGGCGGCACAATCTTCTTGGACGAAGTAGCTGACCTGCCTATGGGCACACAAGTGAGACTTCTCAGAGTCTTAGAAACCGGCGATTTTATGAAAGTAGGATCCTCAAAAACTCAAAAGACAAAGGTAAGAGTCATTGCCGCTACAAATGTCAATATAGGTGAACGAATTGCAAAAGGAAAATTTAGAGAAGACCTCTACTATCGTCTCAATACCGTTCCCATTTTAATTCCTCCTTTACGCGATAGAGGAGAAGACATCTTGTTGCTATTTATAAAGTTTGCCTCTGATTTTGCGGCTAAATACCGCTTTCCTCAGTTGGAATTAGCCCCTGATGCCATAGAAATGCTCGAAAAATACCAATGGCCGGGCAATATTCGTCAACTTAAAAATCTTACCGAACAGATGTCGCTCATAGAAAAAACAAGACTCATTTCGGTTCAAACTCTCTCCAAATATATTGAAAGTCATTCTATCTCTTCACTGCCGGCACTGCTCAAAACCGACAATAAAGAGCAAAACGCCTCCTATAATTTTGAAAGAGATTTGATTTTCAACTTCTTAGGAGATATGAAGAAAGAGATTTCAGAATTAAAAGAGGTAGTAGCTCACATTGCCGTAAAACAGGACTATGAGTATGACCCCGAACCTAGTATTCCTATCGAAGGTGGATCGCTACATACTGCTTTTAAAGGCAAATCACCTTATCAATATGTTCCTAAAGAGCACGTTGAAGTGGAACTCCCCGCCGAAGAGGTCGTTTATGAAGATACCTATTCGATCTCCGATTCTGAAAAAGAGTTGATCAAAAAAGCGTTGGTAAAACATGGCTATCGCAGAAAACCGGCAGCCGATGAACTGGGCATCTCCGAAAGGACACTGTATAGAAAAATTAAAGAGTATAATCTATGGAAATAATGAAAAAAAATCACTTTATTTTATGGGTTACCCTTCTTTTAGTACTCCCCTACTCTTGCAAGTTCAACATCTCCTTGACCGGTAGCAGTATTAACCCCAACGCTAAGACGGTATCCATCGCTACTTTCCCTAACAATGCTTCTCTTGGAAATCCCTCTTTAAGTCAAGAGTTTACGAATGCACTTAAAGATAAAATCCAAAATCAGACCCCCTTAACCATCATCAACAGCAATGGCGACTATGCTTTAGAAGGGGAAATTACCGGTTATACGATCAACCCTGTAGCCATTCAAGGCAATGATATCGCGGCTATGAACCGTCTTACAATTACCATTAGAGTTAGATTTACCAATAAATTTGATGAAACTCTCAATTTTGAGCAGTCGTTTTCTCGTTATACCGATTACAGTAGTACTACAAATCTTACCAGCGTAGAAAACAGTTTAGTAGCTACTATCAACGAAGCACTGACAGACGATATTTTTAACAGAGCATTTGTAAACTGGTAAATAACACATGGTAAACAACCTCCATTACTCAAATATCGAAAAGTTGAACATCAACGATTTTAATTATACATTACCGGATGATAAGATTGCTTATTTCCCCATCAAAGAACGTAATCAATCTAAATTATTGGTTTATAAAAACGGTAAAATTACGGACGCCGTTTTTCAAGATTTTTACCGCTTTTTAGAGGTTGATCATCTCATCATTTTCAACGATTCTAAAGTCATTCATGCCCGTTTATTATTACACAATCAAAACGGAACCAAGATTGAAATATTCTGTTTAGAACCGCTTTTTCCAACTACAGAATTAACTAAAGCATTTGAACAAAAAGGTTTAGTCAAATGGAAATGTATGGTAGGCAATGCCAAAAGGTGGAAAGAGCCTTTATACATAAATTTAGTATCTGAAGGCAAAGAGATCTGCATCAAAGCGACCAAAGGAGTTGCAGCAGAAGGCGTTTTTGAAGTAACTTTTGAATGGGAAGCAGACATCACTTTTGCTGAATGGATAGAAATTTATGGTAAGATGCCACTGCCGCCCTATATCAAACGGGAAGCAGCACAAGGAGACGATGAGCGTTATCAGACAGTATATGCCCATCATCAAGGATCCGTAGCGGCACCTACTGCCGGTTTACATTTTAGTGAAGCCGATTTTCACAAGTTGACGGAGTTGCATATTCCCTACGATTTCATCACGTTACATGTAGGCGCCGGAACCTTCAAACCCGTTTCGGCAGACTTTATTAGCGACCATTACATGCACTATGAACAAATTGTAATGACTCGCAAATTATTGGAATTTCTGCTACAAAATATCAATAAAAAAATCATTGCTGTTGGTACAACGGTTACCCGTAGCTTAGAATCCCTCTTTTTGATGGGGGAAAAATTGGTATTGCATTACGAAAATCCATTTCAAATTCGGCAATGGGACTACCTGCTCCATCCCGAACTTAACACCATAAAACCGGAAGCGGCACTCCATGCCCTCATTCAATATTGTAATGACCAACAAGAAGATACCCTATTTGGCAGCACCCAACTCATGATCATTCCGGGCTATCAACATCATTTAGTAAAAGGGTTATTTACCAATTTTCACCAGCCCAAAAGCACTTTATTACTGCTTATTGCCTCCTTCCTGGGTGAGCAATGGAAAACGATCTACCAACATGCCCTTGAGCACGAGTATCGGTTTTTGAGTTATGGGGATGCAAATCTTTACCTCGTATAGTCGTAGGAAGTGAAAAGCGTGAAGGCACAAAGGCGCAAAAGGGAAATGACAGTTTATACACGGCGTGATTTTATAAAGTTTTGTATTTTGGATGACAATATTTTTACTCTCTAAATTAGTGTCCTTCTTCCAAAGCCATTCCAATGTACAAGGAGGTGAGCAGTGTGAAGACAAATGCCTGAATAAAGGAGACAATCAACTCCAAAAGGGCGATAAATAAATAAAAGAATATAGATACCAAAGAAACTCCATACCCGATAGCGGGATGAATGCCTCCGAAGATAAATATCAAACATACAAAACCGAGCATGACGATGTGTCCACCGGTCATATTGGCAAAAAGACGAATCATGAGCACTACCGGTTTGGTAATAACGCCTACCAATTCCACGATGGGCATAATCGGAATAGGGAGCTTAAGCCACCAAGGTGCTCCCTGCGTATTGACAATATGTTTCCAATAAGTTTTATTGGATGAAAATTGCGTAATAAAGAAAGTTATTAATGCCAAAATTGCGGTAACGGCAATATTCCCGGTAATATTAGCTCCTGCGGGAAAGATTGGGATTAAACCTAACAGGTTGTTTAAAAAGATAAAGAAAAATAGCGTCAACAGATAGGGCAAATATTTATCGGATTTATCACCTAATGAAGGACGTACCATCTCATCACGTACATATACTATAAGCACTTCAAAGAGCGATTGTACGCCATGAGGTGCCGACAAGGGTTGCTTTTTGTATTGTTTAGCAATATAAAGAAAGAGAACTACAATCAAGATTAAGGAAAAAAAGAGTGCACATACATTCTTAGTAATAGAAATATCCCAAGGAATATCGTTCAAGTCTATTGCCGAAGCCATCTCTTCCGTAATTTCTCCGGTGTAACCTGCATATTCTCCTGAAAGTTTAATAACTTTATTTTTAGACTCTTTAGTAAATCCTAAAGCATATCCCTTGTAACTTTGTTGTCCATGGTGAAAGTTAGAGGAGGAGAAACAGACCGGTTTACCCCGATCAAACAAGATGATGGGCAACGGAATAGAGACATCATGACCTTTGAAAGAGAAGAGATGCCAATCGTGGCTATCCATAATATGTTCTAAAATAACTTTACCTGCTTCAAACTTTTCAGGTTTTTCAACTGCTTCGTTTGTTGCATTTGTGGTTAACAGTGAAAATATTAGCAACAAAAAAATTCCTGCAACTTTATACCATCTACTATTCAACTTCATTCTACTCAAAAATTAACATTTTTCTATCATTATCAATTCTATAATAACCCCATTCAGATTGAATGTAGTCGCCACCAATCACGAATGTAGCGCCAAGTCCTTTTTTAACGATTACCGGAACATTCTCTACTACTTCATCACCGATACGAAATTCGCTGATGTAGAGTACTGAATTTTCGATAATAGAACCATCTTCTTGTTTGATTGCTTTTTCGGTGCCATCAAAATCTTTAGCGGTAATAATCATATCTTTCAGCATATTGGTAGCAGTTTTATAATCCATATAAACTACATTACCTTTAGCAATCTGGAAGTCAAAAGATTTGTTATTAGCATAACATTGACCGGAGACCGTTTTATCATTGATCATAACGGGAATGAATCTCTCGTTGACTACAACGATTTGCGGTTTAGAAACGGCTTTACCTATAGAATCTGATTTTGGAACGTAATCGGTACTCAAAACTATAAATTCAGTACGGCGGTTAAGAGCATTAGCGGCTTCTTGCATATTTTTATCACTCAATGAGTTGATATAACTTTCGGTCAACTCTGTACCTTTAGGGAAGGTGTAGGTTTTACCATTATACTTGCATACAAGGTCAGTATAAATTTTGCGAGGTCTATATTCTCCATATCCTTTAGGGATAATTCTGTCGGCAGGGATATGTTTTTCGGAAACTAAGAAGTCCACGCAAGATTGTGCACGGCGTTGAGAGAGTGCTTCATTGTACGTATCAGATCCTTTATAGTCAGTATGTGAACGAAGTTCTACAACGATAGTAGGGTTTTTGATCATGACATTATACAAGAAAAGCATAGAATCTTTATACTGTTTTTCGAGGTATGCTTCGTCGAAAGGATAAAGAATTTCGGGAAGGATGATAGGTTCCGGAGGAATTGGAGTAAGATTAAAATCCTGTTTAAGGTCAGTATTTTCTGAGAGTCCTATAGTAGTTTGTGAAGCGGTATTATTTTCTTCCCAATAGCCGCGTTTTTTAACCACTAAAGTATAGGTAGTATTTCCTTTAATTTTATTTTTATCAAATTCATAATGTCCTTTGACGTCAGTTTGTGTTTTGTAAGAGGCACCATCAGAACCCACTAAGTCAACATCAACACCATCGAGATATTGAAGTGTAACCGCATCTTTTACAAAACCGGCAATAGAATAGACTAAAGGTCTAAGAATAAAATAATAAATATCATCACCACCTCTACCGCCTAATCTATTGGAGGAGAAGTAACCTTTTTCGGTATAATCAAATTTGGATTTAGGGTCAACTGCAGGGGTATCATCAAAAATAATACTCATATCGTCTCCATTAGAATTGATAGGGTAAAGCAGATTTTCGGCAGGTTGGCAGACTCCATTTTTAATCACCGAAACAAAAATATCCAAACCGCCCATGCCGGGATGTCCATCAGAAGAGAAATAGAGCAATGAATCGCCTCTCAGCGTAGGGAACACCTCTTGTCCGGGGGTATTCACATTTTCGCCACAATTTTCCACTTTAGTAAATTTGCCGCTTTTTTTTTCGCGGGTAGCTTTATAAATATCGTAACCACCTTGACCGCCCGGTTTATTGGAAGCAAAAAAGAGGGTCAATTCATCGGGAGTAATAAAAGGATGTACATAATTATAAGCAGTATCTTGATTCATCTCCACTCTTTGGGGTTCACTCCACGATTTTCCTCTTTTAGAAGCGGTATAGATGTAGCACCCCATCACTTTTTTTTTATCTTGAGGGCATTTAGTAAAATAGACAGTCGTACCTTTTTCGTTCACGGAGGCTTCACCTTCATTGAAAGGAGAATTTACATTTTCTTCTTCATCAAGAGGTTGTACGGGCGACCATTCTCCTGGCCATTCGGTATTTTTACTTTTAGGTTTATCGGTACGGTAAAGGTCAGAGAAAGCCTCGCCTGTCCATTGGTCATTCCCTTTCCCCGTAGAGCCGTCTCTATTGGAGGTAAAGATAATTTGGTTAAATTTAGTAGGATTTCCCCATCTTGGTGCCCAATCATCTTGTTTAGAATTTATTTTTTTGAAATTTTCCACTTCATAACGGGTAGGATTTTCCGTCCATAATTTGGCTTTTTGGCAACCTTCAATGCGGGTATCTACGCGTGTATCTTCAGGGACACGTTTTTTATAATTATTGTAATATTTAAGTGCACCATCGTATTCACCTCTCAAATTATAGATACTTCCGAGATGAAAAAGGATAATTGGATTATCTTTTTGGTAATTTTTCTTCTCCAGACGGGTATATTGTTGTTCAGCGCGTTTGAGGTCTCCCATGATTCTGTAACATTCTGCAATTTGGAAAGTTACGCGGCGAACTTCAATAGGATTAGATTTAATTTTTCTAATTCCTTTTTTGTACTCTTCCAAAGCTTTTTCGTACTGAGTATGTTTAAAAGCATAATCGGCTTCTCTAAGTGGTTGAGCATTAGTAACTGTTGTAAAAAGGCAAACGGCACACAAAACAACCGCCAATAATTTTTTAATTTGTATCATAATCAAGAAATTTCTATTCATAGTTTCAGCCTACAAAAATAATAAAAAAATCAAAACGATAAACAGGTTTGTTTAAAATTAATCATCATAAAAAAATCAAAAAAAAAATTTCTGAAGCGAATAGAACAAAAAATCGTTAAAAAATGAATGAAATTAAAAAGTATAATATGGGTTTTACTCCTATTTGGGATTTGGAATGGTTAAATTTAATTAAGTTCGCAAATAGACACGATTTATATTTATTATTAAATCAGAAAGAAAAATTTAGGTTAATTCTTTTTTTTATGAAAAGAAGTTATTAATTGAAAAAAAATATGTAGCTTTGCAGAACAATTGAAACTAAGTATAAATTAATTCAAATATTTGATTATGAAACAAATACATAATTTTAATGCAGGTCCTTGTGTGCTTCCTAAAGAAGCTATTAACGCCACTATTGAACATTTAAAAGATTTTGCCGGCACCGGCATGTCAGTGATTGAAGTCTCTCACCGTTCCAAGGAGTGGGAAGCTGTTATGAAAGAAACGGAAGCCCTCTGGAAAGAGCTACTCCAAATTCCTGATGGATATAGAGTTCTATTTTTGGGTGGTGGTGCTTCTTTGCAATTTCTTATGGTTGCGATGAACTTTTTGGAAAAGAAAGCCGCTTATTTAGAGACCGGTGTATGGGCTAAAAAAGCACTGAAAGAAGCTAAAGGTATAGGAGAAGTAGTTTGTGTGGCTTCTTCAGCTGATACGGTTTACAATTACATTCCTAAGAATTACAAAATTCCTACAGATGTAGATTATTTCCATATCACTACTAACAATACTATTTATGGAACTGAGATTCGTAAAGATATTGATTCTCCTGTTCCCTTAATCGCCGACATGTCATCAGACATCATGAGCCGCCCGGTAGATGTTAGCAAATATGCCATGATTTATGGTGGTGCTCAGAAAAATGTAGGTCCTGCGGGAGTTACTTTTGTCATTGTAAAAGAAGATATGCTGGGAAAAGTTACTCGCTACCTCCCTACTATGCTTAATTACAAAACTCATATCGAAAACGATTCAATGTTCAATACTCCTCCTGTATTTTCTATCATGGTGATGAACGAAACTTTGAAATGGTTGAAGAATTTAGGTGGTTTGGAAGTGATGAATAAAATGAATGTAGAAAAAGCAGCTCTTTTATACGATGAAATTGACCGCAATTCAATGTTTGTAGGCACCGCTGAAAAGGATAGTCGTTCTATCATGAATGTATGTTTTGTCATGTCAGAACAGTATAAAGATAAAGAGGCAGACTTTTTAGCTTTTGCTAGAGAGAAAAACATGGTTGGTCTTAAAGGACACCGCTCAGTAGGTGGATTCCGTGCTTCTCTCTATAATGCTTGTCCAAAAGAGAGCGTTTTAGCTTTAGTAGCTTGTATGCAAGAATTTGAAAAATTAAACAAATAACAATATGAAAATATTAGTAGCCACAGAAAAACCTTTTGCTAAAATAGCAGTAGAAGGAATTAAAGAAATTGTAGAAAAAGCAGGACATCAATTTGCATTATTGGAAAAATATGCCGATGTAGCTGATTTTTATGCCGCTGTAAAAGATGTTGATGCCTTGATTGTAAGGTCTGATAAAGTTACTGCTGAAGTTGTTGACGCTGCTCAACAACTAAAAATTGTAGTTCGTGCAGGTGCCGGTTACGACAATTTGAATTTGCCGGCATGTACGGCAAAAGGCATTGTAGCCATGAATACACCGGGACAAAACTCTAATGCAGTAGCTGAATTGGCTATCGGCATGATGGTTTACATGGCTCGTAACTGCTTTAATTCGGGCACCGGGGCTGAACTAAAAGGCAAAAAATTGGGCATCCACGCTTACGGAAACGTTGGCAAATTAGTAGCTCATATTGCTAAAGGATTTGGCATGAAAGTATATGCTTTTGACCCTTTCGTTACCGCAGATACCATGAAAGCAGAAGGTATTATTCCTGTAGCCTCTGTAGAAGAATTGTACAGCACTTGCCAATACATTTCTTTACATATTCCTGCTAATGAACAAACTAAAAAAAGTATTGGTTACAATCTGCTCTCCAAGATGCCTAAAGAAGGTACCTTAATTAATACCGCTCGTAAAGAGGTCATCAACGGAGAAGAATTGGTAAAAATTATGGAAGAACGTCCTGATTTGAAGTATGTTACAGATGTAGCTCCTGAAAATGGCGCCCTCTTAGCAGAAAAATTCACTACCCGTTTTTTTGCTACTCCAAAAAAGATGGGTGCTGAGACTGCTGAAGCCAATATTAATGCCGGATTAGCATCTGCCAACCAGATTGTTGACTTTTTTGCCACCGGAAACACTACTTATAAAGTGAATTAAGTTTTTAAGTTTTTTAAAACTACCCTTAACCCACACACAAAAAAAAATAAGAAATAACATTCGTTATGTTTGAAAATTTAAGCGACCGATTGGAAAAAGCCTTTAAAATCATTAAAGGTCAGGGCTATATAACCGAAATCAACATTGCAGAATCGATGAAAGAGGTGCGTAAAGCACTTTTAGATGCCGATGTTAGTTATAAAATTGCTAAAGAATTTACTGATTCAGTAAAACAAAAAGCACTTGGAATGAATGTGTTAAAAGCAATTTCTCCTGGACAATTAATGGTAAAAATCACCTATGATGAATTGGTGGAGCTTATGGGCAGAAATAGCGAAGATATTGACCTTAAAGGAAACCCTGCTATCATATTAATGGCAGGGCTACAAGGGTCTGGAAAAACTACACATGCCGCCAAATTAGCGCTGATGCTAAAAACTAAAAGGGGAAAAAAACCGCTTTTAGTTGCCGGTGACATATATCGCCCTGCAGCGATTGAACAATTAAAAATCTTAGGAGAACAAGTTGGAATTGAGGTATTTACACTTCAAGGCAATACTCAACCAGTAACTATAGCAAAAGAAGCGGTCAAATATGCAAAAGAATGGGGACATAATGTCGTAATCATTGATACCGCAGGTCGTTTGGCGATTGACCAAGAAATGATGACCGAAATTGGCAATATTAAAACCGCAGTGAATCCTAATGAAATTCTCTTTGTTGTGGATTCTATGACCGGTCAAGATGCAGTAAACACTGCTAAAGCGTTTAACGACAAACTAAATTTTGATGGCATCATCCTTACCAAAATGGATGGCGATACAAAAGGAGGTGCTGCATTGACAATCAAAGCAGTTGTCAATAAACCTATTAAATTTATTGGCGTAGGTGAAAAAATGGAAGCTCTTGAGCTATTTCATCCTGACCGCCTTGCTGAACGCATCTTAGGAATGGGGGACATCCGTTCTTTCGTAGAAAAAGCACAATCACAATTCGATGAAGAAGAAGCAGCTAAATTGCAAAAAAAATTAGCTAAAAACCAGTTCGACTTTAATGATTTTTTGAGCCAGATTCAGCAAATTAAAAAAATGGGCAATATTAAAGATTTAATGGGAATGATTCCCGGTATGGGAAAAATGGTTAAAGATATGGATATTGACGACAACTCTTTTAAAGGTATTGAAGCTATTATCCGCTCTATGACTCCCGATGAACGTGTACATCCTGATATTCTAAATGGTAGTAGAAAAAAACGTATTGCATTAGGAAGTGGTACTGATATTCAAGAAGTTAACAAATTAGTAAAACAATTTGATGATACACGAAAAATGATGAGGATGGTGAATAATGGTAAAGCAAAGAATTTGTTGCATGCTCTTAGTGCTTCCGGAAAAAGATAATACCTTCGTAAATTTCTGTTCTTGATTATTGCTTTACCTAATAAATCATATTACTTTTGTGTATTCAAAAGTCTCATCGGCACTCTTGAAGAGAAAAATGTGATGAGTAAGATAATCCCAAATACCAATAAAAGGTCATTAAAGTGTACTGCTACAGGATAATAATTGATAATAAAATTAGTAGCATCATTTCCGAAGGAAACTAAATGAAAAGTCTCTTGTACAAAGCTAATCACCGCTCCCAGGACGATGCCAATGATGCCTCCGAAAAATGAAATTAAGAAGCTGACCATGATAAAGATCTGTTTGATCATGTAGGAAGGAGTCCCAAAAGAGTTAAAGATGGTCAAGTCTTCTCGTTTTTCCACCATCAACATGCCAATACTACCAATAATGTTGAAGGTAGCTATTAATAGGATAAAGGATAAAATGACAAAAATCATCAATTTTTCTGATTTCATCGTTTTATATGTTAGTTCCTCTTGTTGGTAACGATCTTTTACTGAATATGTTTGACCTAAAATAGACTTTATTTTTTTACATACTTGGTCAGTATGATCTTTATCTTTGATGAAAACCTCCATAGCCGTAGCCTCATTTTGATACTCCATCAATGTTTCGGCAAAAGAGAGTTTACAAAAAATAAAATCTTCATCGTATTGTGTGTTTGAGGCAAAAACGGATGACACAATTAAACTCTTCTCATTGAAAGAATTAGTAGCAGAAGCTAAGTTTTTTTTTGTTCTTTTAGGATAATAGAAATGAATAGGACTATAACTATTGAGATTTATTTGCAAAATAGAGGCTATACCCACTCCTACAAGTCCGAAATGGTAAGTTCCGGTTCCTAATTGTAATTTACCATCTATAATTCTTTTACTCAAATGATTATAGTTAAAATAACTTTCAGATACTCCTTTGAGTTTCACGAGCGTCTGTTTTTCTTCATAACTGACTAAAACGGCATCTGAAATTACCTTTTGACAAGAAGCAACACCTTCTATTTGAATAATCTGTTTTAGAGGAAAAGAGTCTGTAATAAATGATTTCCCTTCAGAAAGTTCTATTTGAATATCAGGGTTAATAGAATTTAAGTTATTCACAATCAACTGCTCCATGCCGTTAAAAACGGAGAGCACTATGACCAAAGCTGCCGAGCATACACACACACCGACCGTAGAGAGTAACGCAATAATATTGATGAGATTATGTTTTTTTTTAGAAAACAGATATCTCCAAGCAATAAAAAAAGAGATTTTAAAATTGTTGCTTTTCAATTTTTTATTGTTTTAACAATGCTTCTATTCGTTCATAATAATCTAAGGAATCATCAACAAAAAACTCTAATTGAGGAATAATGCGCAGTTGGTTTTTCAATTTTTGACCCATTCGAAAACGAATATTTTTAGTATTTACCCTAATTTCATGCATCGTGACATCCACATCAGCTGTGTTGTAAATACTCAAATAGGCACGTGAAATAGACAAATCTTTGCTAATTGTAGTCTTAGTAACTGTGATCATGCAACCATAAAGAGATCTTCCATCTTCTAAGAAAATATCAGCTAACTCTTTTTTAATCAGTTGACAAATCTTTTGTTGTCTTGTAGTATCCATATTATTTATATAAGCATGCAAAGGTACATGATTTTTTTCATTTTTCTAATTTTTCCTCTATATTTTTTGAGGAAAAATTTATGTGTCTGTGTATAATTGAAAAATTTTATGGTTATTTTTATAGTTAGTTTTTTTGCTGTGCTAAGATTCTTGATTACGAGTAGCTCTATTATTCCCCAATAATCTTTACCAACAGCCTTTTCGGTCTTTTTCCATCAAATTCGCCATAGAAAATCTGTTCCCAAGGACCAAAATCTAATTTGCCGTTAGTAACAGCAACAACGACTTCGCGACCCATGACGGTTCTTTTGATATGGGCATCAGCATTATCTTCAAAACCATTGTGTTGATATTGAGAATAGGGCTTTTCGGGAGCTAATTTCTCGAGCCACACTTCAAAATCGTGATGTAATCCCGACTCATCGTCATTAATAAAAACGCTGGCTGTAATGTGCATTGCATTGCAAAGCAACATCCCCTCTTGGATGCCGCTCTCTTTTAAACAATGTTCAACCTGTGGCGTAATATTGATAAATTGCCTTCTTGTTGGCGTTTCTATCATTAAGGTTTTGCGGTATGATTTCATAGTTTTATAATTTGAGACAAAAGTACAAAAAAAAAAATCAACCACATCATCTAAATATTGACTATTTTTCATCATTCTATTATTGAGAAAGTGGAGTTCCGCACCTCCTACAATTTCACTATAGACCCTGAAATCAACAGAATAAAAAAGGTTTTTTTCACAATACAAGGGTTTTCGGGACTTGTGATGAAGTACAACATTCGGATAGAAAACTAATATTTATCATTTTTTTTTATCATGACATCAAAAAATATTTAACTCAAAAAAACAAAAAATAAAAAAAAATACTGTACCTTTGCAAATTAAAAACAAATAATATGATGTTACTCACAATTTTAAGTTTAGTATTCATGACTAATGATACTATTAACCATAATCAAAATAACCAAAATAATAACAATATGAAATTTGAATTAATTAAATTACCGTATGCTACAGATGCTTTAGCACCGGTTATCAGTCAAAAAACCATTGAATTTCACTATGGTAAACATTTGCAAACTTATGTAAATAACCTTAACAATCTGATTCAAGGCACCCAATTTGAAAATGCAGCATTAGAAACTATCGTTACAGAATCAGAAGGAGGCTTGTTTAACAATGCAGGACAGGTTCTGAACCACAATCTCTATTTTACCCAATTCTCTCCTAATGGAGGCGGACAACCAACCGGAAAATTAGCGACAGCCATCAACGAAGTTTTTGGCTCTTTCGACAATTTCCAAAAAGAATTTGAAACTGCCGGAGTAGGACTATTCGGTTCGGGATGGGTATGGTTGGCAGCCGATCATGCAGGCAAACTATCTATTGTAAAAGAGCCTAATGCCGGCAATCCTGTAACTAAAGGATTAACCCCGCTCTTAGGATTCGACGTTTGGGAACACTCATACTATCTTGATTACCAAAATCGTAGAGCAGACCACCTGAAAGAACTCTGGAAAATTGTAGATTGGAATGTGGTAGGTGGGAGATTGAAATAAGATTCCTATCTCCCACAAAAATTCTTATAATCACAAAAACCGCAATTGCGATATTCCTCCGTTTGGATAAAAGGAATATCGCAATTTGTTATTTGCTGTAATACGTTAATAAGCTGATTTTCAAACTCAAACAGCATATCATCCGAGATAAGAAAACCATCTATCTCGTTTTTTTCTTTACTTCCATGAGTTGGAATTATATTGGGATTGCCGGATTTGTTTAATGCTTGGAAGCTGACGATAGCACACGTTACCGAATCTTTTTCAAATTGCTGAGTAGTTTGATCATTTCTAAAAAGATAGGCATACATCATCAACTGAAACAATTTAGAAAGTTCTTCATTTTCAAACAGTTCTTTAGAGTCTGAAAATTTAAGTTCTTTCGTGTCCACTTTTCCTGTTTTATAGTCATAAATAGTAGT